>NZ_JABUYD010000027.1:0-46816 GCF_014897515.1 Brevibacterium sp. FME17 | reverse complement strand
CACTTTTCTTCTGTCAGTCCACCATCCGGTCGATCCTAATCATGAAAACTCGAGGCTAGACGTGCCGCCTCGGCGGGGATCATCGGGTCGACTCCGGTCAGGTCGGCGAAGCGGCGCAGGCGATTGGCCACAGTATTGCGATGGCAGAACAGTTCCGCGGCGCTGGCTCCGATGCTGCCCGAGTGCAGGTAGGTGTGGACGGCCTCGACGAGACGTTCACGTTCGGCCGCTCCGCAGACGGCGAGCGCACGTTCGACGTCGGTGACGATGGAGTTCCCGGCCGCGTTCAGTGCCTGAGCGGCGAGTCTGGCCCAACCGCGTTCCCAGGTCATCGCCCCCACCTCATCATGTGTGAGCAGCTGCGCCAGATCTCGAGCGGTCAGCGCTGACCTGCGCAGGGACCCGATGCCGGCCGCGTGGACCAAACCCACCCGCACCTCGGCGAGGCGACGTTCGGTCGCTTCCAACCGCGACCCGGCGAGCTCGGACGTGCGAGTGAAGGCAATGAGGACATCGCCGAGGTGGTGCGTGAACATGGTCCCGCCCGCGCGCTCGTGATCGGAGATGAGCACCCGCAGCGCCGAGGTGTCCTCACCGCGGGCGGCCACGACGAGCAGCGGACGTTCCGGATCGAGGCCCAGCGCCGAGGCGATCGTGGACAGACGCTCGTCCGTCGGGTGAAGATCGTCGAACAGTCCCGCGATGAGTCCCTGCCGGACGGAGGATTCTTCCTCCCGCATCCGCTGCTGTTCGGCGGCGTAGGCCTGCTGAACCTGGGAGACGTATTCGTCGACGGTGGAGAGCACGATCCCCGTGTGTCGGATGACGAGCTCCGCGTCGTCTTGCGTCGCGACCCTGGTCAGCGCCTCCCACAAGACGTTGAAGTCATGCCGGATCGCCGTCATCAGTGCCTCCAGCGGAATCCCCACCCGAGCGCGTGAGACCCCAACCTCCGTGGACACCGCAACCGGGCCGTCGAAACCACCGGCACGCAGACCTTCGACGAGGGATTGAAATGAACTATGACCGGTCCGCCGCAGTTCTGAGACCGGAATCGGAGCGGGATCGTAGCCGGGCACTCTGACGACTCGTGACATGAACCGTTCGGTGAGCTGTTCGAGATCGAGGGCATCGAGGAGTTCGATCCAGCGCTGACGGTCTCCCGGCAGCGGCTGATCCCTGAGCTGTCTCTCATGTGTTGGCGGCATCGTCCTAGACTATGTGCAGTTGCACAATCTAAAACAGCGTTCCCGGGGCAAAAGATGCTCGAATTCGTGCGATCTCACTCTGTAGTGTTCTAAGTTACAGGTTGAATGCCCAACCACGTCCTGCGCTCGATGGAGAAATACATGAGTCACAACGACCCAACTGCTGCGGCGGAATACTCCGCGACGCAGGAGCTCAGCATCAAGGATGCCAACAAGGTCGCCCTCGGCGCCCTGCTCGGCACCGCACTCGAATGGTATGACTTCTTCCTCTTCAGCGCGGCTGCGGCATTGGTCTTCAACGTCCAGTACTTCACCAGTGAGAACGCAACCGCGGCCGCAATGGCTTCGTTCGCCACCTTCGGCGTCGGACTTGCCGCTCGCCCGATCGGCGGACTCATCTTCGGTCGCCTCGGCGACAAGGTCGGCCGCCGCCGGGTCCTCATGGTCACGATCGTCGGCATCGGCATCGTCACCGGCCTCATCGGCGCTTTGCCGACCTACGCCGCGATCGGCTTCGCCGCTCCGGTGCTGCTCGTGCTCCTGCGCATCCTGCAGGGCCTGTTCGTCGGTGGCGAATGGTCGGGTGCCATGACGCTCGTCGTCGAGAACGCCCCACTTCACCTGCGCGCACGCTACGCCGCGATTCCTCAGATCGGTTCGCCCATCGGCACCATTCTGTCCTCCGGCGGCTTCTTCATCATGACCCTGATCCTGTCGGCCGACAGCTTCAGCGCCTGGGGTTGGCGCATCCCGTTCCTCGCCGCCATCCCGCTCCTCCTCGTCGCCGTCTACATCCGCAGCCGCCTCGAGGAATCCCCGGTCTTCCGCCAGCTCGAGGAATCCGGTGAGCTCGAGAAGAGCCCCGTGCGCACCACCTTCCGCGACAGCTGGAAACAGATCATCGTCGGCATGGCCGCTGCCCTTCTGGGCGTCGGCGGGTTCTACCTCGTCACCGCATTCTGCGTCTGGTACGGCGTCAACGTCCTCGGCTACGACGATTCGCTTCTGCTCCTTGGCAGCATGGTCGCCGCCGCTGTCGAGATCTTCTGCCTCATCTGGGGCGGAGCGCTCGGAACGAAGTACGGGGCCAGCAAGGTCATCCTGTGGGGTGGAATCGCCTCGGCGGTGGTCGCCGTTCCGGCCTTCCTCATGTTCGCCTCCGGCCAGCCGGTCCTCGTCGTCCTCGCTATGACACTGGCTGTCGGCACACTGTCACTGCCCTACGCCGCCTCCGGCACCGTGATGACCGGCCTGTTCCCAGCCAGCACCCGCTACACCGGCGTCGCCCTGGCCCAGAACGTCGCCGGCATGCTCTCCGGTTTCATTCCGCTGGCAGCCACCGGACTCGTCGCCGCGGCGGCCAATCACTGGTGGCCGGCCGCTGCGATGCTGGCCTTCCTGTCCCTGTTCACGGCCTTCGCCGGGGCCGTCGCACCGCGCCTGAGCGTCGATCTGCCCGGCTTCAAACACTGAGCAACGCTCGCCGAGGTGGGCCGCCGTGAGCACGGCGGACCACCCGCGCCCCCGCCTGCCCTCACACACCATCGCTTCGCCTTCGGAAGGACCCACACGCATGTTCCGCTCGGCCGGTCATCACATCGTCAATACTCTGGAGAACGCTGGTATCCAGCGGGTCTACGCCGTTCCCGGCGAAAGCTACCTCGACGTTCTCGATGGTCTCTACGACTCCTCGATCGAGACAGTCGTGTGCCGTCAGGAGGGCGGTGCCGGGTTCATGGCTCTGTCCGAGTCGCGCCTGACCGGCCGGCCCGGAATCGCCATGGTCACGCGTGGGCCGGGGGCGGCGAACGCCATGATCTCTGTGCACACCGCCTACCAGGACGCCACTGCACTCGTCCTGTTCGTCGGACTCGTGCCCATCGCGGACCGTGCCCGAGAGTCCTTCCAGGAATTCAGCCTGCCCGAGTGGTTCTCCTCGACCGCGAAGAAGGTCATCATCATCGATGATGAGGATCGCGCCGGTGACCTCACGGCCGATGCCCTGCGCATCGCCGCATCCGGGCGCCCCGGCCCCGTCGTCGTGGGACTGCCAGAGGATGTCCTCGTCCGCATGACAGAGGCACCGGACACAGCCCCGGCCCCGATCGCCGAACCTCAGCCCTCTGCAACAGACCTCGAATCCCTGGCCACACGCATCGGCAATGCAGCGAAGCCGGCCTTCGTCCTCGGCGGGGACGGCTGGCACGAGGGCCACGGGCGGGCGCTGCTCGACCTGGCCGCCTCGGCGGGGATTGCGGTCTACTGCGATTGGCGCGCCTACGACGCCGTCCCCCACACCGGACCCGCCTGGGCCGGCTGGTTGGGCTATGGCCGCGCCGAGGCAGTCGCCGCCGGATACGGTGATGCCGACCTTCTCGTCTTCGTCGGTGCCACCCGATCCGATGTGGCCAGCGACGGCTACACGCGCGGCTTCGGTGCGGAGACCGTCGTCGTGGGGCTCGACCCGGAGGCAACCCAGCATGCCGGGCGCATCGACCAGCAGATCCTGGCCTCCCCACGCAGCTTCGTCACGGCGCTGACCGCGTCCACCTCGGTGAACGGCTCGATCGATGCGGCTGATCTGCGCGGGGAGCGCACCGATGAGTGGATGACCTCCCGTTCGGACGTGCAGTCGAAGGTCTCCGCACATCGTCCCGACGCCGAGGTGGCCGGAGCGGTTGCTCGAACCGGCGTCGATCTCGGGGTGGCGTTCGGGATCCTCGACGACCGACTCGACGGGGAAGCCGTGCTCACGTACGGGGCGGGCAACGCCACGATCTGGGGCCACCGCTTCATCAGGCATCTTCAATCGGCGAGCCTCGTCGGTGCCCGCAACGGGGCCATGGGTCTGGCTGTGCCCGGCGCCGTCGCGGCCTCACTCGCCTTCCCAGAACGTCGTGCGGTCGCGATCTGCGGCGATGGCGACTTCCTCATGAACGGTCAGGAGCTGGCCACGGCCTTCGCTCACGGGGCGAGTCCGCTGGTCATCGTCGCCGACAACGGCGTGTACGGCACGATCGTCCAGCACCAGGTCAACCACTATCCGGGCAGGCCCTCGGGCACACGCATGGTCAACCCCGATTTCGCGGTATGGATGTCATCCTTCGGCGGACACGGCGAACGCGTGGAGAAGACCGAAGACTTCGAGGCGGCCCTCGACCGAGCCCTGGCAGCAGAGGGCCCGGCGCTCATCCACGTCCTCATCGATTCCAAGCTCATGCCTCCGGCCGCCGATGAGATCGCAGGCTGACGCTGCCACACGCATGACACAGTCGCACTCCTGACTCTGCCTCACCCCTGACATCTCCCCAGCACACCCGAAAAGGACGCACCATGACACAGACCCCCATTTCGCAGACTCCCGCAGCACAGGCCGACCGTGACGACGAGTTCCTCGCCGACTGGTCCGTGCATTCGCGATTCGGAGCCGTCGAGGGCACGAACGGCGTCGATCGGCAGGCGGCGAGCGCTGCCGATGGCGAGCAGCGCAAATGGTTCGCCGAGCTGCTGGAGAAGCACGGGTTCAGCGTTCACCGGGATGCGATCGGCAATCAGTTCGGTCTGCTCGAACTCGTTCCCGGCGCCCCTTACGTCCTCACCGGATCGCACATGGATTCGCAGCCGACCGCCGGCCGCTTCGATGGGGCGTATGGCGTCATGTCCTCGGCCCACGCCTGCTTCGCCGTCGCCGATGAGCTGCGCGCCGACCCTGCAAGGGCGAAGTACAACCTCGCCGTCATCAACTGGTTCAACGAAGAGGGCTCGCGCTTCAAACCCTCGATGATGGGCAGCAATGTCTTCACCGGCAAGGCCGAGCTCGAGGCGGCACTGGCCACCACCGATCCCAAAGGAATCACCGTCGCCGAGGCGCTCGATGCCATCGGTGAGCGCGGAGACTTCACCGCACCCGAGATTGCCGCCTATGCCGAGATCCACGTCCAGCAGGGTCGCAGCATGGAAGAGGACGGGGTCACGATCGGCCTCGTCAATGCCACCTGGGCCGCCCATAAGTACGAATTCCGTGTCACCGGGGAGCAGGCCCACAGCGGATCGACCCTGATGAGTGACCGCCGCGATGCTCTCCTCGGTGCCGCTCGCCTGGTGGTGGCCGCCCGTGAGCTCGTCGACGAATTCGACGCTGGGGCGCTGCACACCGCGTGCGGTGAGCTCAACGTCTACCCGAATTCCCCGGTCGTCGTCGCGAGCGAGGTCGGGCTGCTCCTCGACCTGCGATCGCCGCGCGCCGAGGTGATCGCCGCCGCCCACGATTCCCTCATGTCCACAATCGCGAAGGTCAATGACGAGGTCGGTGTCGAGATCGAGATCGTCGCCGAACACAGCTGGGATCAGAACCCGTATTCCGAGGACGGGGTCGAGCTGGCACGATCAGCCGCCGAGGACCTGGGACTCACCTCGGCGAGGGTGATGACCGTGGCCGGCCACGACTCGACGAACATGAAGGACACCGTCCCCACGGTCATGCTCTTCATCCCCAGCGTCGGCGGTGTCTCGCACAGCCTGCAGGAGTTCACGAAGGACGAGGATCTCGTCTCCGGCCTGCATCACCTCACCGAGGTGGTGCGGCGGCTGGCCGCTGGCGCGCTGGGCTGAGCTCGCCCCTCCCGCTTCCGCTTCCGCTTCCGCTAGTCAAAAGTGCCCTGGTAGAGCACAAATGCTCTACGTGAGCACGTTTGGCTTGCGGGCGTCAGGGCTCGCCGCAGCCGGGACACATAGGTGCGTCAATTGATGGGCTCGACGTCCTGGTTCTCATCGACGAGTTCTTCGGCCAGCGTCTCCCACTTGTCATAGGCATCGGGATGTCCTGAGCCTTGGACCGCCTGGGCCGCGGCGCCGGGATCCATCGTCTCCCACCCCGCGATCTGAAGCAGCCCCGGGTTCGGGCACTCTGGATTGACTCCGTAGAAGGACTTCGAGGCGTACACCGCATCGGTGATCTGCCCGTGGGTCCCCCAACCGTATGACGGCCGCTGTTGGAACAGTCCGGCAGAGTCTTTGTCGCCGCTGTCGAGATTCCGCAGACTCGATTCCTGCAGCGCGGTCATGACAGCGATCTTCTGAGCCTGGTTCGAGAGTTCAGAGCCCTTGCCGACGGCGATGATGGTGCGCGCATTGTCGCTCTGCTCCTGGGTGAGCTGGCTGGTGTCCTGGGTGCTGCTGATTTCACCGCCGTTGCGGGTATCGCCGGTGGCAGGATGGCTGCCGCTGGTGGGTGCTCGGGTCTCCGCCAGCGCTGCGGTCTCAACTGACGCCGCGGTTGCCGCAGAAGCAGTCGCCGCTGCAGCACCGCCGGCGAGGAGGATTGCTGACAGAGCTGTCACCGCTGATGCTCGTGCAAGTTCCATCTATTCTGATTCTCCCGGTGTCGGCTCGATCGAGCAATGGCCATTGTGTTGAACTATAGGCGAGCGCGACTTACTCTCTGCCGAGAAACGTACGGTCCTCCGCTTTCGATCTTCTGTCTGCTCGCCCACGCTCCAGCCTCCCTAAAAGACAATGGCACCTGCAACGAACACGACGTCAACGTCAGTTGAATTGTGGAGATCCTGCGGTGTGTCGAAGTCGCGCTGCGGTCGGTGGTTCCATTGCCTTGGGCGCCTAACCGTCCCGGCCGCAGCGATATCGATGTCGTCGCAGTTATCAGCGATGAGCGGAAGGAGCGCCGCGGCTTCATGGCACGCTTGCGTCTGCTGCACCTTTCGCAGCTTCCCCGCTTAAGCGTGCGCGCCGGACTTGGGCTGGGCTTCAGCGCGTGCTGCAACACCGTGTTCGTCTGGGAATCGGACGTCTCCAGACCGGTGATTCAGATACGGCCGATCGCCTCACATGTCGGGGAGATCCTCGAGCCAACAGAAGCGTTCGACGTCAATCCGGTGATCTGGAAGCAACTCGTCGACGGCGGCATCTCCGTCCGCGGCGACAAGGTTTCCGACTGGGATCTTGATCCCGAGCCCGAGGTGCTGCACGCGTGGGTGGCACGCAACCTCTGCGAGTACTGGACTCCACTTGCTGACAGCCTGGGCAGCATGCTCTCGACGAATTCCCGGACCATAGTCCGATCATCGAGGTTGCTCTGGCGCGGCTGCTGCGCGACCCGATACCGACGCATCCGCCACGTGAGTGATGGCGGACAAGCACTGGTCTGGCGATGTCCGCTATTCTCATTGAGGCGAGAAACTGATACGCTTCTCGTACTATATTTCCAACGTCGCATCTCCAACCACTCCACGAGGAGGCCCACATGGACATCGCGGTTTTCGGAGCATCCGGGCCGACCGGCCTGCTGATCTGCCAACAGGCAGTCGACGCAGGGCATTCGGTCAGAGCGGTGAGTCGGCGTCGCGAGCGCCTTCCCCTTCCACGAGGTACTGAGGTCGAGCAGGTTCTGGCAGATCCCGGGACTGGGGACGGCATCGACGCAGCGCTATCCGGCGCGCAGGCTGCTCTGTCCGCGCTGGGAGCCGGTTCTTATACGCGAAAGCAGATTGACATCTACTCGGCCGGTACCGCGAATATCGTCGCCGGCCTCAGAGCGCAGGGCGTCGGACGACGACTCGTCGTCGTGAGCTCCGGGCTGACATATCCGCCGCCCCGCCTGAACTTCTTCGCCGACAACATCCTGTTTCCCCTGTTGCGCAATGTCATCGGAAAGACCGTCTACGCCGACATGCGGGCAATGGAGGAATACCTCCTCGACTGCGACGACATCGACTGGACGGTCATGCGGCCGGCCAGGCTGATCAATAGGGACCATGTCTCTGATTATCGGCTGACACTGGATTCCCTGGGCGGCAACTTCACCTCTCGCGCGGATCTGGCCGCGGCGATGATCGCTGAACTCGATGAGTCGCCTCACATCCGACGAGTCGTCGCTCCTTCAACCGACCGACACGCGAAATGAGTGAGGATGGCGCATCGCTGCCCAGCGTCCGTGACGCAATACGCGAACTGAGAATCGAGCTCGTCATCCTCAACGACAGGGTTGCGCGCTCGGTCAAGCTTCAGCCCCGCGATCTGGACATCCTCGATGTCGTCGACCGGGAAGGGCCGTGCACACCGTCACAGATCGCCGACCGGATCGGCTGGAGCCGAGCAACAGTGACCGGAGTGCTCACACGACTCGAGGCCGACAACTGGATCGAACGAGAGACCAACCCCACCGACGGTCGTTCCATGACCATCAGGTCCACTGGGCGATTTGCAGAGTTGAACGCCGCCTATGCTGCTGTCGACCGCGAAGTCGATGATCGCGCCAGAGCCACGGAGGCTGCCGCCTTCATCGTCGAGACGACGAAGAGACTGCGAAGAATCAACCGCTCAGACGCGGCAATCTGAGCACGGCGGTCGGGAGCCAGGCCGGATCCGGAACTCATTCGATGTCGTCGACGTCCTGGTTGTCATCGACGAGCTGCGCGGCAAGGGGTTCCCACTTCGCGTATTCGTCGGGGAAAGCCGAGGACTGCACGTCCTGCGCGGCCCGACCCGGGTCGATGTTCTCCCAGTTGTCGATCTGGGTCAGGCCCGGATTGGGGCTGTCGGGGTTGACTCCATAGAACGACTTCGAGGCGAAGACGGGATCCTCCACCTGCTCGGCCGATCCCCAGTTCATCGAGGGGCGCTGCTGGAACGCTCCGACGGAGTCACGATCCCCGCCGTCGAGATTCTGCAGGCTCGACTCCTGCAGTGCGGTCATCACGGCGATCTTCTGGGCCTTCTCCGACAAGTCTGCGCCCTTACCGACACCGATGATGGTGCGAGCATTGTCGATCTGCTCGGAGCTGAGCTCATCCGGATCGTCGATGCCCACGGCTGTGCCGTCGCCCTGGCCCTGACCGGCCCCCGAGACGTTCTCGCTCGGCTGGTCGACGGCTCCTGAGATCGGACCCGCCGCGGCCGAAGTCACCGCCCCCAGGGAGAGACCCCCTGCGATGACGGCAGCGGACAGTGCAGTCACCGCAAATTTGCGCACGCTGTTCATCTGTTCTCACTTTCCTGTTGGATCGGGCGAGCTGCCCGGACGGCGTCCTGATCGGATTCGGAACACATCTGCTTCCTGCTTTCGGCACAGGGATGCTCCGGTAATCGCCTCACACCACACTGTCGGACGCAGGTAGGCGGTTCAATGCCGAGACGCTCATAGGTGGCTTAGTCTCGCAGCAACGAATCGGAAGGGGCTGGTGAGCATCAGCTCAGAATTCGCTGGATGCTCTGCGACACTACGGGGCGCCCGCACGCATCCGTGACCCGGGTCTCGGCCCGCCCATCGGGCCACTCGAAGGTGAGGGTCAGGCTCCATTCAGGCGCGCGTCTGTCTACCTCACAACCTCGCGTGATGTGTTGTCGATACGGCGGGTCCAACCGCGACCGTCGAGGTATTCGAGCAGGGGAATGACGACGCGCCGCGTGGTGCCCAGAGCCTTCCTGGCCGCACTCGTCGTGAACGGCTGGTCCAGTCGCGCAAGCAGTCGCATCGCCTGTGCCGGTGTCCGTGGTGACACAACCACACCATCGCCGAGGCGCAGGAGCCGTCCCGCGGATTCGGCGACAGCAAGCTCTCGCACTCCCAGTCGGAGTTCTCGCAGGTCATCGGCCTCGGGAGCTGCGAAGGGATTGGCCGCCAAGCGTCGTTCCACCTCGGCGACGCCTGCTTCGGCCGGACCCAGATCGGCGGTGTGACCGGGCGGGCGGACCATGCCTTTGACCGTATCGAGGCCGGCGCGAGAGGCGATGGCAGCGACGAGTTCCTGACCGCCGCTGTCAGGCAATGGAGGGTCGACGCGGCGCAGCTCTTCGGCCAGTGCCTTCTCGGGCACACCAGCAGCCAGAGGCTCTGCCGCCAGCTTCGCCCTCACGATAGTCTCCGCGTTCTCGACCCACTTCTCGAGTGTCTGTCGGTGGACGAGCCATCCTCCGGCGATCTCTTCAACGCCCGCGACGGCGTCGGGAAGCGTCAGTCCGAAGCGCACCAATCTGGCCCGTTCCACGGCTCCACGGCGGGCCACCTCGGCGAGGATGTCCCCGGTTTCCGGACGCCAGTTCAGCTCTCGGGCACGCCGGGTGCCGGCCCCGCGGCGGCCGAGTTCGGGAGGGTCGACATCGAGGACGACGACGCCTGCAAAGACGTTGCGGCTGCCGGGGCTGCGCAGCACGATCCGGTCCGTGACCTGCAGCGGCAGCGGACGCTCGATTGTGAGGCGGGCGTGGTCGCCGTCGAAGGGCCTCATGTGCACCGCGACCGCGGCGGTTCCGATGTGGAGCATGAGTCCGTGCACGCCCTCGTCGAGCAGCTGGCCCATGGTTCGGCGAACGTCGATGATGTCGACGATCGGCCATGCATCGTCGGTGATGAGAGCGTCACCGCGGTGGATATCATCGGCTGCGACCTCGCGCAGATTCACGGCGACACGGGCGCTGGGGGCGACCTCCTCGGCGGAGGAGTTCCGGCTCTGCAGACCACGGACTGCCGTCGCCTCGTCCGAGGTCTCCCCGACGAGGCGCAGGCGGTCCCCGGTGCGCAGAGTTCCGGCCGTGAGCGTGCCGGTGACCACGGTGCCGGCGCCCTTGATCGTGAAGGCGCGGTCGACCCACAGCCGCAGTCGGGCCTCCGCGTCGGGGGCCGGAGCTTCGGCGGTGACGGCATCGAGCGTCGCGACGAGTTCGTCGAGTCCGTCCCCGGTAGTCGCGGAGACGGTGAGCACCGGAGCATCGGCCAGCGGTGTACCCCGCAGTTCGGCTCTGATCTGGGCCTCTGTCGCTGCGACCGACTCGGGGGCGAGGTCAGCGCGGGTGATGACGACGAGGCCGCGGGTGATGCCCAGCGCGGTGATCGCGTCCCGGTGATCACTCGACTGGGCCTGCCACCCCTTGTCCCCTGCGACGACGAGGCACACGATGGGGGCCGGGCCGACGCCTGCGAGCATGTTCGCGAGGAACTTCTCATGCCCGGGAACGTCGACGAAGGCGAGCTCCCTCCCGGACGGCAGAGTCGTCCAGGCGAAGCCGAGGTCGATCGTCAGACCCCGCTTCCTCTCCTCTGCCCACCGGTCCGGTTCCATCCCGGTCAGGGCGTTGACCAGGGTGGACTTCCCATGATCGACGTGGCCGGCGGTTGCGAGAACGTACATCTCAGGCATGGCTCGTGAAGTCCGGATCATCGCCGAAACCCACACCATCGTCACCGAGGTGGTTCCGCGTGTTCGCACGAGCCCGGTTCACGGCCTCGCCGATCAGATCGTCATCGGCTTCTGGGACGCAGCGCAGGTCGATGAGGCATCGTCCCTGGTGAACTCGGGCGACGACTGCCGGGTCGCCGAGGCGCAGCGGGCGGGCGAGCTCCTCGGGCAGTTCGATGGCCCATCCGGGAAGGGGAACACCGGGGGCTCCCCCGCCGCCGACGCGACCGTCATGGGCGACGACGGTTCCAGAGGCAAGCTCTGCCAGGTGCTCGGTGCGTTCTTTGAGTCTGTCGAGATCGATGTGCAGTGCCTCATGGACCGGGTTCTCGGTGTTCGCAACCGTGGCCTCGATTGCGGCCAGCGTGAGTTTGTCGGTGCGCATTGCCCTGGCCAGGGGGTGCTTCGCGATGCGCTGGACGGCGTCGCTGCGACCGAGGATGAGGCCCGCTTGAGGACCGCCGAGGAGTTTGTCACCGCTGACGATGACGACATCGGCTCCGGCGGCGAGCGCGCTGGCGATATCGGGTTCGTTGGGCAGATACGGGTCGGGTTCGAAAAGTCCGCTTCCCAGATCGGCGATGAGGGGAAGGTCGTGCTCGTCGGCAAGTTCACGCAGCTGCGCAATCTCAACCGAGGCGGTGAAGCCTTCGACTCGGAAGTTGCTTGTGTGGACCTTGAGCAGGCTCGCAGTTTCGGCGGTGATGGCCTGCGCATAATCGTCGAGGTGGGTGCGGTTCGTCATTCCGACTTCGCGCAGCCGGGACCCGGTCGTGGCCATGAGGTCGGGAAGGCGGAAGCCGGCTCCGATCTCGATGAGTTCGCCGCGGCTGATGACGATCTCACCGGGACCACCCGTGTTACCAGCGCCGACGCCGTCTTCACGGCACAGCGCTGTCACGGCGAGCAGCAGGGCGGCGGCACCGTTGTTGATGACCAGTGCGTCTTCGGCGTCTGGGCAGGCACGCAGAAGTGCCTGCTTGGCGCCGGTCCCCCGCTTGCTTCGCTTGCCGCTGACCAGGTCCAACTCAACGTCGACATAGCCGGCCGCATCGGCCACGGCCCGGCGAGCGGACTCGGACAGAGGAGCCCTGCCCAGATTGGTGTGGACGATGATTCCGGTGGCGTTGAGGACCGGGGTCAGTGACGATGCCGAGTCGGAACTTAAGCGGGAGATGATGGTGGGGGCCACCTCGGCGACGGGAATCTCACCGTTGCGAGCAGCGGTCTGAGCTTCGGAGATGATCGCTTTGATCGTAGCCTGACTCCGGCTCTCACCTGCGGCGATGACCTCGGGAAGGGCGAGGAGATGATCGGTGCGCGGGATGCTGCGCCGCGGATCCGTATCGACCAAGACTGCGTTCTCCTTCACTGCGGTGGTGGCGGAGGCGGACGGGAATCGAACCCGCCAGACCGAGATACTCGGTCTCACCGGTTTTGAAGACCGGGGAGCCCACCAGGACTCGGACGCCTCCGTGTGAAATCCTACCCCGCGTGGCCGGTGCTATCGCTCTGCTCGTGCTGATCACCGAGTGCTAGCCTGAAAGCGGAGGCATCATGGCTGATTTCACCTGGAACCCCGACACTTACCTCGACGTCATGTCCGAGGAGATCCCCGATTACCGACTGCTGCAGGACGAGCTGCTGGCTGCTGTGGTGGAGGTCGGCCCACGGACGATCCTCGACCTCGGCGTGGGCAGCGGGCTGACCGCCAGACGGGTCGCCGAGGTGTTGCCGCAGACTCATATCCACGGCATCGATGAGAGCGTTGAGATGCTCGCCGGTGCCGCGAAGGTCCTCGACCCGGATCGCAGTTCGCTCTCTCATGGGCGACTCCAAGATTCCCTGCCGGCCGTCCCCGTCGACCTCGTCATGTCGACCCTCGCTGTGCATCATCTCGATGCCGATGAGAAGGCCGATCTGTTCATGAGAATCCACGAGGTGCTCGTCGACGGCGGTCGGTTCGTGCTCGCCGACCTCGTCGTCCCTCCCGATCCGTCAGATGTGGTCACGCCGATCGACGGAGTTGTCGACACCCCCAGCCCGCTGGCCGAGCAACTCGAGTGGCTGACCGAGACCGGTTTCACACCACACGTGACCTGGCAACATCGTGACCTCGCCGTGGTCGCCGCAGACAAGGCGGGGCAGAGACACCGACCGGATTGAGTACACCTCCCGGTGAAGTCGCCTTCGGGTGACCCGCTGCCTTGACGCACGTACAATACGTCCGTATGGTGAATACAATACGAACGTATTGGAGAGTGGTCGTGTTCCGCATCCTCGAGCTCGTGGGCCTGCTTGCCCCGGCGGCAGGAATCGTTCTGCTTGTCATCTATCGACGAGGAGCCGCTGGCGGCGCCTGGGTGGGCATCGTCGGCTGCCTCCTGGCGTTGCTCGCGTCCGGGATCGGCATTGCCGATACGCGCCTGGCTGCGGTCGGGAGTCTTGGAGAAGCCAGTTTCGGCGAGCAGCTTACCGGGTGGACGGTCGGACGATTCGTCCTGCTGACGCTCGCGGTTGCGCTGCTGCTCACCGGAGCATCAGCCGGACGCAGACGGACAGTTCGCACTTCACCTGGGAGTGCCGCCGCCCCGGCCGGCCCCACAGCAAACAGAACAGTGACGGCGCTGATGATCACCGGAGTGGCACTGTCCCTCATCGGCATCGTCGTCCAGTTTGTACCGATCGACCTCGGCGTCGACCACGAGAGACTGACCACGATCATCGGCTTGCTGATGGAGACGGTGGAATTCGCTCTGTTGGGAGGAGGAGTGTTTGCCCTATGTCTTGCCATCGTCACCGACAGACCGCTATCCGGTTCCCTGCCCGATCCTGGCGACTGGCTCAAACGTTCAGCCGTCGGGGCCCATCGCCTGTATCGTCAGTTCCATGAACGACGCGGATGAGCAGAGCGGTCCGATCATCAGCGAGTCCGCCCAACACCTGATTGATACGATGATCGATCTCGTCTCCGAAGGAGGATTCGAGGCACTCAGCGTGCGAACAGTGGCGACTCGAACCGGGGTATCGATCGGCGCGGTACAACATCACTTCCCCACCAAGTCGCAGATGCTTATCGGTGCCATGAGCGAGATCGCACGGCGCGAAACCAAGAGATTCGAGCAGGCGACCGCCGACAAGAACCCCACTTCTCGCCGTAGCGCTCTGCTCGACATACTCCTGCCCTCGAATCCCGATGACCCGGCGGCTCGAGTCTGGCTCCAACTCTCCGCGCGAGCAAGCGTGGACCCTGCGGTCAAGGAAATAAACTCCGCCAGGTGGGGCCGCTTGCGGTCCGAGCTGGCTGATGCGCTTCGTCCACAGATCGCACAACCTGAGGACGCGATGCTTCGGGCAACCGAACTGCTGGCCCTATGCGACGGTCTCGCTGTGACGATCCTCGCCGAGGATGGGGCGGTCACCTCCACAACCGCTCGCACAATCGTCGAAGGGCACATAGCAAGACTGTTGCCGACTGCGAACTGACACATGGTGGCCCCCTCTGCGAGGCCTCCGCCGAGGCGGAGAATATAGCCGAGGTGGCCCGTAGAATCGAGCGTCATCTCGGTGCTAGTCTCGCGGTATGACCGCCACCCAGGAACGTCTGACATCATTCGCCCACGGCGGAGGCTGCGCCTGCAAGATCCCGCCAGGTGAGCTGGAGGAAGCAGTCAAAGGACTGACCGGTCAGTCCGGACCTGATGTGCTCGTCGGACTCGACGACGGTGACGATGCCTCTGCCGTGCGGGTCCGCGAAGACCTCGCGGTGCTCTCGACGGCCGATTTCTTCACCCCTGTCGTCGACGACGCCTACGATTGGGGCCGAATCGCGGCCGCGAATGCACTCTCCGACATCTACGCGATGGGTGGGACCCCGGTGACAGCGATCAACCTCGTCGGTTGGCCGCGGGAGAAACTGCCGATGGAGCTGCTCACCGAAGTGCTGCGCGGTGGCCTCGACGTCGCCGCCCAGGCGAACTGTCCCGTCGCCGGTGGGCATTCGATCGATGACCCCGAGCCGAAGTACGGCATGGCTGTGACCGGCATCGCCCACCCCGATGAACTCATGCGCAATGATGCCGCCGAGATGGGCCTGCCGTTGACGCTGACGAAGCCGATCGGTGTGGGTATCCTCAACAACCGACACAAGCAGACCGGTGAGAACTTCGACGAAGCGATTGCCACAATGACCGCGCTCAATCGCGATGCAGCGCAGGCGGCCGTGGCTGCTGGCGTCCGCGCGGCCACCGATGTTACCGGGTTCGGTTTGCTTGGCCACCTGTTCAAGATGTGCCGTGCCTCAGGCGTGGGAGCGGTCATTGATGCGTCCGCGGTGCCCCGCCTCGGCGGAGTCGATGAATCGATCGCGGACGGATACGTGTCCGGTGGGACGCGTCGCAACCTCGACTGGGTGCGCCCCAATCTCACGACCGACGACTCGGTGACCGAGGACGATCTCTTCCTCCTGGCGGATGCTCAGACGTCCGGCGGACTGCTCGTCGTCGGCGAACTGCCTGGTCACCCGATCATCGGTGAGATCGTCGTCGGTTCGGGCGTGCGCGTGCGGTGACCCCTTGGGCACCCTTCACCGCTAGTGTCGCGAACACCCTGTGCAGCAGGTGGTTTCGTCACCGACAGGGTGGGGCGCGCAGGTACCTGTTTGCCGTGACTGACCGCTCCCCCTCTTCAGTTCAGGAGGGCGTGACGTCCTCATCGCGGAAGCGACGGAATCCGCTGGTAACGACCCAATAGAAGCCTCCGGTCAACAGCGCGCCGAGGATAACTTCCCACCAGCCGAATGAGCCGTGGCCCCAGCCGATCAGGTGCATGATGTACCGGACGAGAGGGACGAGCACAGTCACGACTGCGGCTTCTTTGAGGCTGCGACGGTCGGCGAGCAGCTCCTTGATTGCGTCCTTCATGGGGCCCACGTTACTACTCGGGAAGTTTTTCGCATGCCATCTTGGCAATTGTGCGAACTAGGACCCGGTCGTGATCGAATCGTCGACGATGCCTCGGGCACGGCGTTCTTCTAGGCGAGCGCGCTGCGGTTCCACCACGTGGCGCGGATCCTTCGTCGATTCGATGCCGGCCTCAAGCACCCCGAAACGCGTGTACGCCGAGGCGGCTGCGAGTGCCGTACCGGAGACGACCGACAGCGTCCGCAGGGCAGCACGAGTCTTCCAGCTGCGCTTGCCAGCTCCAACCAGACCGGACCCCGCTCCAGAGTGCTGGCCCAGCTTCTTCGCGAACACCCTAGCCCCCACCTCGACGGCGGCAGTGCCGATCGCACCGGCGATGAGCAGCTTCTCTGCCCGGTGGAGCTTGTGGCCGGGTTCGCCCTCTTCGAGCGGGTCCACCTCGGCGGGGTGCATGCCCTGCTTCATCCGATTCATCGCGAAAGCCTCACCGGCAGCACCGCCGAGCGCGAGCAGACGCGCTGGCCCGGTCTCCCGCACGGGAGCCAAGGCCATTGCCGCACCTCCGGCGGCCACTGCGGCCGAAGATACGAAGACGAACGAGAGTCCGCTGCGACCAGCAGCGTTCCAGGTGGGAACCGCCGTATCGCCCAGGAGAGCCCCGGTGTAGGCCGCCAATGGTGCCGCAAAGAGCGCCGATTCGAGCGCGGCAGGAGTCTCGAAGGCGTGCAGAATTCGACGCAGCGGACCGAGAGGCAGACGCTCACCGGTCAGTCGATCGACCTCGATCGCGGTGAGGACACCGGAACCAACGCCGAAACCGGACAGGATCCAGGTGCCCATACTCATGGGAGAGCTGACCTTGAATACGCGCATCATGTTGAGGAAGCGTTCGGGCCGGCCGAGGTCGGCCACGAGTGCCGCTCCCCCGACAGCCGTCGCTGTGATCGCAGTCAGTCTGGTCGCAATCCGCAGCTGCGGACGATCACTGAATTGCGCCCCCAACCCAAGCAGCGAAGAGCCTCCGGCCAGACCGCCCAGGAACAGGTAGATCGCGATCTCATCGCCCCATGGCGGAGCCTTGACGATCGGCCTGCCGTAATAGGAGGAGAATTCGACGTCCTCGACCATCGGCATCTCACGATTGCCGTCGGCCCCACGGTTCTTCCAACCCTGACCGCCACGCCCTCCGGCACCCGGTCCGCTACGGCCACCACCGGGGCGACCACCTCGGCGACGCTTCTTCCGTCCGCGATCGAGCTCAGGTGGGCGGTAGGAATCGTATTCGGATGTGCTCAACGCCGGCTCCCGAGGAAGGCAAGTCCGGCGGCGGCCACCATGCCGAGCGCCGCGATGCCGGCCTTGGCGTACATCTTCGGCAGGTCCTTCGTCGGCACACGCGGATCCGGCGGCAGCCCGTAGACCTCGGGCTCGTCGAGGATGAGGAAGACCGATCCGGTTCCGCCGACGCCGTCGTTCGGGTTCGCGCCGTACAGGCGAGCCTCGGTCAGACCCTTCGCATGGAGGTCGGCCACGCGGGCGTGAGCCTTGTCGACCATGTCGTCGTGGTCGCCGAACTTGATCGACTCCGTGGGGCAGGTCTGCGCGCACGCCGGTTCCTGCCCATCGAGGAGGCGGTCGTAGCAGAGCGTGCACTTATTGGCCGTGTTCTTGTCCGGCACATCCATGTCCGAGGCGCTGCGATCACGGTCGGTCGGTGTGTTGATCGTGCCGTCATCGCGGCGCTCGATGACGCCGAAGGGACAGCCGGCCACGCAGGTCCCGCAGCCGTTGCAGACATCGTTCTGCACGACGACGGTGTCGAATTCCGTGCGGAAGAGAGCTCCCGTGGGGCACACGTCGAGGCAGCCGGCGTGGGTGCAGTGCTTGCACACGTCCGAGGACATCAGCCAGCGGAAGTCCGCCGTGTCCGGGGGCGTCGTGTCGAGATTGGCGATGTCCTCGGGATCGCTCGGATCCAAGGCGCCGGGTGCCAACAGGTCGATGCCCATCGGTGGGGTCGAGGGCAGTCCGCCGCTTCCGGCAGACCCATCTGCCGCCGCGCCGAGGGCACCGCCGAGAGGCTGTGCACCCGCAGACTCGTCCGTGCGCGGACGGATCGTCGGCATGCCGAGGTTGACGAGTTTCCGCCCCGATTCGCGGGCGGCTTCGATCCTCTCGGAGTCCTGTTCGATGAAGGCGACGTGACGCCAGGTATTCGCCCCGAGGCTGCCCGTGTTGTCGTAGGAGGACTCGAGGAGTTCGTAGGTCCCGTCCTGCGGATTGTTGTTCCACTCCTTGCAGGCGACCTCACAGGCCTTGCAGCCGATGCAGATCGACGTATCGGTGAAGAACCCTTTGCGCTCGTGCGCGGAACCATGCCAGTGCCCGTCCGCAACGGCGTCGTTCTCGACGGTCGATGTCGACATCAGCCCTCCTCCTCGTTTCCTGTGTTGTCCACCGTATCCGTCTGGGCACCCTCGCCGAGGTTGCCCTGCTGAACCTTGTCGACATCCTTGCCGATGTAGCCGCGGTCGGGGTCCCCATCGGTCGGGTCCCCGTCGTCGGCGCGGTTCGCGTCTACGGTCTCGGTCGGGTTCTGGTCCACGCTGTCGGTGGGTCGGAGATCGGCCCGGCCCGTGCGGTCGCCGGCACTGTCGACAGCTTCGTCTCCGAGGGTGCGCCCGGGAGTGACACCGACGGCGGAGTCTCCGCCGCGATGCGGATGCCCGCCCTTGCTGGCCGCAGAGTCCGCGGCCAGGGACTCGGCGACGACATCATCGGAGACCGTGACCAGCTGATTGCCCGATTCGGGGCTCAGACCGGCCTCACGCTGATACTTCTCGACGAAGTCGACGAGCTCCGGACCTCGTGGGCGGCGTCCCGGCATGATCGTGCCGGCCACATACTTGCTGTTCTGGATGAACACATTGGGGTCCATCGTCACGCCCAGCAGATCATTCGCGGAGTCACCTTCGACTGTGGCGTCTCCGCCGACACCCCAGTGGTAGGGCAGGCCGATCTGGTGGAGGGTCTTCCCGCCGATCGTCAACGGCGTCATCCTCCGGGTCACGAGCACGCGGGCCTCGATGGCCGCACGTGGGGAGACCAGCGTCGCCCACCCGTAGGGCTCAAGTCCCACCTCGGCGGCGAGTTCCGGTGAGATCTCGCAGAACATCTCCGGCTGCAGCTCCGAGAGGTAGGGCAGCCACCGCGACATTCCTCCGGCAGTGTGATGCTCGGTCAGCCGGTAGGTCGTGAACACGTAGGGGTAGACCTCGGAACCGGGATTGCCTGCGGCCGGGGCTGAGAGGTTGTCCTCCCTGCGCATCACCAGTCGTGTCGGGCTCGACTGCTGGTCGTAGAGCGGGTTGGATACCGTCGATTCCTGCGGCTCGTAATGCGTGGGCATGGGGCCATCGACCATGCCGCTGGGGGCGAACAGCCAGCCCTTGCCGTCGGCCTGCATGATGAACGGGTCGTCGCCGTCGAGGTTGGCCGGACCACCGTGGGCCTGATCCGAGCGGGCCGAAGGAGACCGGTCGACCGGGAAGTCGGGTACGTCCTTACCCGTCCATTTCCCGGATTCCTCATCCCACCAGACGAATTTCTTGCGCTCCGACCAGGGTGTGCCGTCGGGTGCCGCCGAGGCGCGGTTGTAGAGGATCCGACGGTTCGCCGGCCAGGCCCACGCCCATTCGGCAGCGGTCTCGTCCTGTTCGGCTCGGGGCTTGCGACGGGCGGCCATGTTCTGCCCGCCTGCGTAGATTCCCGCGTAGATCCAGCAGCCGCCGGCGGTGGTGCCGTCGTCGGTCATCTGGTTGAAGTTGTCGAGCGGCTGCCCGTCCTTGTCGCCGCCGATGTGGTATCCGTTGATCTCGGCCAGCACGGATTCGGCGTCGACCTCACCCTCCTCGTCGACCGGGTAGTCCCAGGTCATGTCTAGGAGCGGACGATCGCGAGGATCCTCGGAGTCCTTCAGCTTCTCGCGCACTCGCTTACCGAGTTCGAAGAAGAAGTCGAGTTCGCTCTGTGCGTCGCTGGGCGGGTTGACGGCCTTGTGCCGCCACTGCACGAGGCGCTGCGTCTGCGTGAAGGTGCCGGCCTTCTCCGTGTGGTTGGCGGCGGGCATGAAGAACATCTCGGTCTCGATGTCTTCGGTCTTGAGCTCACCACTGGCGATCTCGGGACCGTCCTTCCACCAGGTGGCGGATTCGATGAGCCGGAAGTCGCGGACGACCATCCACTTGAGGTGGCTCATCGCCATGCGCTGCATTCGGCCGTTGGCCGAGCCGACTGCCGGGTTCTGACCGAGCAGGAAGTACCCGTCGACACCGTCGTTGAGCATGCGGACCTGCGTCTGATAGGTGCCGTGGGCACCGTTGATCTTCGGCAGATAATCGTAGGCGAAGTTGTTCTCCTTCGTTGCCGCATCGCCCCACCAGGCCTTGAGCAGGTTGGTGGCGTAGCTGCGCCCGTTCGCCCAATAACCTTTGTGGGTCTCCGGGGTACCGACGGCGGCGACGTAGTCCTCGAAGGTCTCGTGAACTCCGGCGCTGGGCATCGGCAGGTAGCCGGGCAGCAGGTTGAACAGCGTCGGGATGTCGGTCGAGCCCTGGATCGTGGCGTGTCCGCGCAGTGCCATGATGCCGCCGCCGGGACGACCCATGTTGCCCAGCAGAAGCTGGAGGATCGAGGCGGTGCGGATGAACTGCGCACCCAGGGAGTGCTGGGTCCAGCCCACGGCGTAGGCGAAGCAGGTGGTGCGTTCGCGCCCGGAATTCTGGGTCACCGACTCGACCAGGTATTCGAAGTCGGCGGGTTTGATGCCGCAGTTCTCGGCTACCATCTCCGGCGTGTACCGGGAGTAGTGCCGCTTGAGAATCTGGAACACCGTGCGCGGGTCGCTCAGGGTCTCATCGGTGATGGGCGCCCCCGACTCATCGGTCTGGTACGACCAGGTCGAGTTGTCGTAGGAGTTCGTCTCCGGGTCGAAGCCGGAGAACAGGCCGTCGAGATCCTCCGTGTCCTGATAGTTCTCACTGATGAGATTCGTGGCGTTGGTATACGCACGGACGTACTCGTCGAAGTGCAGACCGTCGCTGAGGACACGGTTGATGAGCGCACCGAGCAAGACGATGTCGGAGCCCGCCCGGATCGGGACGTGTTTATCGGCGATCGCCGTGGTGCGGGTGAAACGAGGATCGACGTGGATGACGCGGGCACCTCGAGCCTTGGCCTCGGTCACCCATTGGAAGCCCACGGGGTGGCACTCGGCCATATTGGATCCCTGGATGATGATGCAGTCCGCATTCGCCATATCCTGGACGGGTTGTGTGGCGCCGCCTCGCCCAAACGAGGTTCCCAAACTGGGAACCGTGGCGGAGTGTCAAATACGCGCCTGGTTCTCGATCTGTATCGCGCCGGCCGCCGTGTAGAGCTTCTTCGCGAGGTAGTTCTCCTCGTTGTCGATGGTCGCCCCGCCGAGGCTGGCGATCCCCATCGTGCGACGCAGGGGGTGGCCCTTGTCGTCGAAGTCCTCCCAATGGTTGCGGCGGGCTTCGATGAAGCGGTCGGCGACCATGTCGATCGCGGTGCCCAGATCGAGCTTCTGCCAGTCCTTGGCTTTGGGAGCTCGGTAGAGGGCGTCGGTGATACGCCCGTTGGCGTTGACCAGCTGTTCGCTGGCGGCACCTTTGGGGCAGAGACGTCCACGAGAGATGGGTGAGTCCGGGTCGCCTTCGATCTGGATGACCTTGTCATCTTTGACGAAGACCTTCTGGCCGCAGCCGACGGCGCAGTATGGGCAGACCGACTGCACCACTTTGTCCGCTGTGGCGGTGCGCGGGGTGGTCTCCCGCGTCTTCTGGGACACCACTGATTCGCCGCGTCCCGACGCATCGGAGGAACGCAGCTGCCGGATCACCGGCCACTCGAGAGGACTGAACCGAGCCATGGATCACATCCTAGCCCTTCTCGGTGGCCGATGGCGACCAATTCGGTCACGATCATCCGCAGCGTTTCACGAGGTGAGGTGCGGTGATCTCACCCGCCGAGGTGGTCCTTCAGTGGGTGATCCTGTGTGCCAGGAGCACGCTGTCGTCGAGTTCGGCCGGCTGACCGTCGGGTCCTTCGACCTCGCGGGTGCGCAGTTCAGCGAAATCTATCTCCCAGCGGACGGGAGTGCAGCGGCGAGGAGAGCGAAATCGCCGTTCGGGGTCACCGGCTCATGATGGTGACCGAGGCCGTGACCCAGTTCGTCATCCTGATTCTCGGCCCACGGCGGCATCTCGGCGTGCGAGATGAGCAGCAGGCGGCCGTCCGGCGCGACATGTTCGGCGACCTTCCCGACGAGTTCTTCGCGGGTGTCGGGCAACCGGGTGTGAAGGAAGCAGCCGACGACAAGGTCATAGCCGCCTCGGCGAGGGTGCTCTGCCTCTGCTTGTGAACCCGAGGGATCCCAGGTGGAGACGTCTCCGACCTCGAAGGATGCGGTGACACCCTTCGCTGCGGCCGCTTCTGCGGCCCGGTCGACGGCGGTCTGCGACAGATCGATGCCGGTAGCTTCCCAGCCGTGCTCGGCCAGCCAGATGACATCTGCGCCCTCACCGCAGCCGACGTCGAGGACCCGGCCGGGGGTGAGGCTTGAGACAGTGGCGACGAGCGCCTCGTTCGGCTTGCCCGACCAGATCGGATCGCTTCCGGAGTAACGCTCTTCCCAGGCCGCCACGGAGTCAGGGACTCCCGCATTTGCGGCCTGTTGGGGTTCGGTCACTGCTCTGTTCCGGATTCGGAGGAAACCTCGGTCGCCTCTGACACCACGGCGCCATCCGATCCTTCGGCGGCGTCGACCTCGGCTTCCTGCTTGGCCAGCTCCTCGCGGACCTCGTTCATGTCGAGTTCCTTGACAGCGTTGATGACCTGTTCGAGCTGGGGCGCAGCGAGCGCACCCGGCTGAGCGAACACGACGATGCCCTCACGGAAGGCGACGAGGGTCGGGATCGAGGAGATCGCGAAGAGACCCGCGAGTTCCTGCTGTGCCTCGGTGTCGACCTTGCCGAAGACGACGTCCGAATACTGTTCGGAGGCCTCTTCGTAGACGGGGGCGAACTGCTTGCAGGGTCCGCACCAGTCGGCCCAGAAGTCGAGAAGCAGGATCGAGCTGTCGGTGATGGTTGACTCGAAGTTGTCTTTGGTGATTTCGATCGTAGACATCCGGGCAGTCTAAACGCCGACTATGAATACTGTCTGGACACTGTCGCAGTCAGGACAGTTCGTGCGGGTCTCGACCCGCTCGAATCAGTCGGCGAGGTCGACTAGGCCGGCGATCGGCTGATCTGCAGTGATAGCAGAGAAGACGGCGTCGGCCGCCGGAGACTTGACGACCCGGTTCTGATTGTCCGGAGCCTGCTGCCACGGCATGATCGCGAACGTGATCGAATCCTTGGGCACGGAGGACACGGTCGCAGCCAGTGACCCGAGTGCTGAGACCGAATCGAGCTCGTCATCGACGCGCAGAGACGAGGTTACCGCGTCAAGGAAACCATAGAGCCGATTCGGCCTCGACAGCGTGTGGGAGCTCTTCGCTCTGTCGATGATGGATTCCATGACCATCTGCTGGTTGCCCATGCGCGAGATGTCACTGCCGTCACCGACAGCATGGCGTGTTCTTGCCAGCGCCAGGGCATCGACGCCGTCAAGAGTCTGTTCACCCGCAGGCAGGTCAAGGTTCGCTTTGTCGTCGTACAAGGGTTCGTCGAGGTCGACGGTGATTCCGTCCAATGCGTCGACGATCGTTGCGAAGCCGTCGAAATTGACCTCGACGAAGTGGTCGACACGAACTCCCGTGAGTTCTTCGGCAGCGGAGACCGAACAGGCCGGGCCCTGATTGAGTGCCGAGTTGATCATTCCGCGCAGGGGCCCCGAGGCACCAGAACCGGTGTCTTCGCAGGCAGGCATGTCCATCATCGTGTCGCGCGGAATCTGGACGGCGTCGATGCGAGAGGAGTCGTCGGAGATGTGGGCCAGAATCATCGCGTCGCTGCGCGCACCATCTGCCGCGCCATAGTCCTCAGCGTCGAGTTCACGGGTGTCGGATCCGAGGATGAGGACATTCAGTTCGTCCGTGATCTTCTCGGGCACCTCACCATCACCTGCACGCAGTGCCGAGGAGGTGATGTTCGACTTCAGACTGTGCATGGCCGCCACGACCGTGACCGGGACCGCGATGACGAGAACAGCGACCATGGCGACAATGGTGCGGCGGCGACGGTACTTCATGGCGAGACGACGCTGACGCCGTGGGCCGATTTCGGGATGCTGCATGAACTTCAATTCGAGATCGGGGTCAGATTGCATACAATCCTAAAAAACTTTTCTTCGAACTTTCTGACACCGCTGGTCGATACATTCTGTTAGAGTTAAATTGTTCCCGTACGAGACAGTGCGGAACACATGGTGCCGCGAGCGTAGGTAGATTCGCTTGGTACCGTGCAGTTGCCAGTTGGCGCGTGTCTACCGTCCGCGCCTCTTATATTTTTTCAGACTTTTCAATCCGGCCGTCCTTCGGCCTCCATCCCGCACCTTCGGTGCATTACCGAAACCGAGCTTCCCCGTTTTCGCCTGAGACAAGGATCTTCACATCAGCACGAATTCCGGAACACCGGTTTCTCCACAGATTTTCGTTGGATCTGCGTTCAATGCGCAGACCATCCAGCGAGAAGTCACACGTTCAGACGATCTACTGATCGACATCGTCGGTCAGCCCAGGTCCCTGAGAGTGTGAACAGCCGGGCCCACTCAAGGGTCCGACCATCCAGATCGTTTCGGCGATCACCAGTTTAAAATAAGGATACAAAGATTATGGCTACAGGTACCGTGAAATGGTTCAACTCGGAAAAAGGTTTCGGATTCATCCAGCCTGACGATGGTTCAGCAGACGTCTTCACTCACTTCTCCGCGATCGAATCGACCGGCTACCGTGAGCTCGCCGAGGGCCAGAATGTCGAATTCGACTCGGAAATGGGTTCCAAGGGCCTTCAGGCCACAAGCGTTCGTCCCCTCTGAGACTTCCGTAACTTTCCGGTCCCGGCCGGATCGCGATTGATTCGTCAATAGCGAGCACCTGCCGGGAACGCAGTTGCACTGAGCTACACCAAAAGCGTGTGTTCGCGTTTGGAGTTTGTGTTTTCACTTGCTCTGAATGCGATCACACGCTTTTCGGCGTCCGCGGGCCCTTTGCCGTGTCGACGCCTGAAATCAGGGAACGCCGAGCACCGCCCGGCAATCCGATCACTGATGGCCTGCCCAGATCCTTCCCTCACACCCGCAAACAGCCCCGAAGCCGAGGCCGTTGCACACGCCTGCCATCCCAGCTCGCCATACACCTTCGGATCAATACTCAACCACTCAACGCGAACGCGCGCTTCACCCCACTCCAGACGACCCAGCAACTCGTTGAGCCATTCCTGTTCGGCGGAATCGAAGTCGTCGCCCAAAAGGGTGACGGCCTTCTCCTCGGCGACCGTGACGGCGTCCTGAAATGGCATCACTGTCTTCAGCGCGTGGGGCGTCTTACGGGCAATGAGCTGAGGGTCGTCGAGCCATTGTCGACGGTTCGCAGTGCACTATACGTTGTGATTTATGCAACCACGGCCGTGCGACCACAATGCGCGCGCCCCACCGCCGCCACCTGCACCACGGGCGCTTCGCTGGCTGGTGGTCGGAGTCCTCGCCAGCATCATCCTGCTCATTGCACTGCCCATCGTCATGATGATCGATCAGGCCGGCCTCAAAGCAGCCATCGAGGAGGACACCGGAGCGGGCCTGGATCCCGAGTGGATGGACTGGGCCCGCATCACATTGACGGCATATCTGGTTGTCGCCAGCTATTTCAGCCTCTACTCGGCCACCCAGGGAGCGATGTTCCTATGGGCCGTGATTCCCACCGATATTCTGCCCGTTCTGATGATCGGTCTCCTTTGGATCCCCGCCCCCGTACGTCGGTACTTCAAACCGCAGCGACCCACGGCTCACCAACCGAGACGCCGCCGAACCACCTACGTGACCGCAGCTGCTCATCGTCGCCATGAGACTGCTCATCGACCGGGCCGGCGAGCGCGTGCATGCTCGACAACGACGACTTCGTGCCCTGAAGTCTGTACCGTAGGAATTCTTGAGATCCCCACACAGAACAGGTGATGTCACGATGACTCAGCCGACCGACCTGCACCCCACCACCGTCGTCTTCGATCTGGGCAACGTTCTCATCGGCTGGGATCAGACTGGCCCTCTCGCCGACCGGATGACCCGCGAAGAGTGGAATGATTTTGCCGCCGAGGCGAACTTCGGCATGCTGAATACGCTGGCTGATCGCGGTGTGCCGATCACAGAGGTGATCGCACGGGCGGCCGAATCCGATCCCCGCCACGGCGAAATCGTCGCCGCCTACTATGACCGTTTCGATCTGTCCCTGACCGGTCCGATCGAAGGAATGGCCGAAATCGTCGCCGAGCTCAAGGCCTCCGACATCAGGCTGCTGGGTCTCTCGAACTGGTCGGCAGAGACCTTCCACCATGCGCCGAAGGTCGCGCCGGCGATCAATGAACTCGAAGATATCGTGGTCTCAGGACGGGAGGAGCTGATCAAGCCCGACCCTGAGATCTTCCGTGTCCTGAGCCGACGTTTCGACCTTGTCCCCGAACGGACGGTCTTCGTCGACGACCTGCCGGCGAACATCGATGCCGCCGAAGAGCTCGGCTTCATCGGCCTGCTCTTCACCGATGCTCAGCAACTGCGAGGCGACCTCGGAGGCCTTGGACTCTTCGTCTCCCCAGCCGCCGATGAAAGCTGACGGGGGTTGTTCCCGTACGCACTCGAGGACTGCTTCGATGAATGGGTCGTTCTGCCGGCGGCTCCAGCCACCGCCTCGGAGGACTTCAACACAATTCCGAATGCCTTCGAGATTCCCTATGCTCATCGGATGATCGGGTCCAGCGACGCGGAGAGGTACAAGTAGGCGGCCGAGGCGGGAACCGTGAACACCGATGCCCCGTCCAACCACTCATCGCAGTTCGCCCCAGTCATGGATCCGACACTCAAAATCGCCACGAAGGCCCGGGTCCTCGCGGCATTGTCGCAATTGAGCAGCTGAGCCGCCGCTGATCCCGCGGCGATTCTTGCCTGGAAGCGGATCGGGCTCGACTCTTCAGACTCAGTCGGTGACCGACCGCACCACACGTGCCGGCGACCCGACCACGACGGTTCCTGCACGCACGTCCTTGGTGACGACCGAGGCCGCTGCGACCACCGCATCATCGCCGATGGTCACGCCGGGCAGGATGGTCACGTTCGAACCGATCCAGACGTTGCGTCCGATGATGATCGGCGCCGGGTGCATGTCGCCACGACGGTCCGGGGTGATGTCGTGATTGAGAGTCGCCAGCACCGTATTGTGGCCGATGAGGCTGTCGTCTCCGATCCTGATCCCGCCTTGGTCCTGGAAGCTGCATCCGGAATTGATGAAGACCCGCTGACCCAGCGTCGTGTTCTTCCCGAAGTCGGTGTGGAACGGCGGGAACATCGTGACGGTCTTGTCCACTGGCTTGCCCGTCAGCGAGGCCAACAACTGCCTCACCGCGTCGGGCTCGTGATACGAACCGTTGAGCTCGGCAGTTATCCGCAGCGCCTCTTGGCTGCTGCGGTGCATGACCTCGTGCAGAGGCGAGCCGCTGACGATGGTTTCACCGTTGTTGAGTACTTTGACCAGATCCTTGAGTTCCATACTGGCCATCCTTTCGTGTGTCCTACTTTCGTGCATTCTCGGTCGAAAACACGTTCACGGTTTGAGCAGGACCTTGATTGCCTCACGCCTGTCCAAACTCGTCCTTCATCGTGGTCAGAGTCCTGTGGATGTTCAGCCGCTGGAAGTCGGCGAAGCTTCTGCCGCCGGTGAGCACTCGGTCAACGATTGCTGCTACCCAGTCGGGCCAGGCGGTGCGGTCATCGTTCCAGGTTTCGGTGACACGCGTGCGCCCATTGTTGATGTCTTCGAATTCGTAGACCCAGGTGGCGATGCCTCCGCTGATCTTCGGTGAGCTCGCACCGATCTTTCGAACCTGGAACGCGAATCGTTCACCCGGTTCAGATGCGGTGACGACACACTCGGTAACCCATTGTGCGCGGCTGCGATGATTGCTGCCCTCGAAGACTTCGCCCACCTGCAGAGGACGGGACTCCGCAGGAGTGTGAGCGCCGATGTTCTCAGGACTCCACCGAGGCATCTGGGTCGGATCGGCCACCTGCTCCCACAGAGTGTCCGCATCGACATTGACGATCATGCTGTCGCTGACCTGCGCAGTGCGTTTCATCGAGTTCCCTTCGTCGGTTGAGTCCAGCCTAGTGGTGAATTTGAAGCGTAGTCTGACTCCCATGCTTCCGAACGCCACGCCCCGCTTGATATTCCGTGAGATGTCACCGAATGATCTCGACGATTTGGCAAACCTCCTCGGCGATCCCCAGGTCATGGAGTACTACCCGCGTCCCAAGGACCGGCCTGAAGCCGCTGGTTGGATCAACTGGAATCTACGCAGCTACGCCGACCACGGCCATGGGCTCTGGGTCATCACGACTCATGATGGTGAATTCCTCGGCGACTGCGGCCTGACCTGGCAGACGGTCGATGACACGCCTGTCCTGGAGCTCGGATACCATGTGAAGACCTCAGCTCAGAAGCTCGGCTATGCTACCGAGGCGGCCGTTGCCTGCCGCGAATACGCCAGTTCGCATGCACTGGCATCCCCTTTGGTCTCGATTATCCACAGGGACAATAGTGCTTCCCAGCGCGTGGCTGGGAAGGTCGGCATGAGACTCGATCAAACACTGCGCCACTCATCGCCGGTCCACGTCGTCTTTGCCATGGACCTGTGAAGGTTCGAGCTCGACAGCATCTGGGGTTGACCCGATTTCACGCTGATCGTACGTGCATTCCGAGGTCAGATCGTCCCCCGGCAATGTCCGAATGGAGGAGGCGTTTCTCGTCATAATCTTCGAGCATCCGCCGGTAAGGGATCGCTGAGGCATCGTCGATTTCACTCAGGCGCTGCCTGATTTGGCTGCGGGCGTCGTCGATTGAGTACCACGCTGTCCCAGGAGAGCCTTTTCATGAGCAACCGCCTGATCCTGCAGGGCTTGGACGACCGCGGCAACGGCCGGTCGGCGCATCGAATCGGGACGCAGCACCATCCAATAGGGCAGTCGTTCGGACAGAGTCTCGGCGAAGAGTCTGACCAGGTCATCATGCAGGTCAGCCATGAAGCAGGGCAGGAAGCCGATGCCCGCGCTGGCACGGGTGGCTTCGACATGGACAAACACATTGGTCGAAGACAGTCCGTCTTTCATCGTGGGGACCAGGCGACGTGGCGCGTCGAGATCATCGACCTGGAGCATGGAATCCACGAAGTACACGAGGCGATGTTCGGTCAGCTCATCCTCGGTGGCCGGAGTTCCGTTCTCGATCAGATAGTCCCGTGAGGCATACATGCCCAGTTCATAGTCGCCGAGTTTGAATGCTTCAGCGCGGTGCACCTGGGGTTCGCCGACGACCACTTCGATGTCGAGGCCCGATCGCTGCTGCAGTGCCTGTCGCGTCACGGTCACGATCTCCACGCTGAGGTCCGGATGCCGACGCCGGAGTTTCGCCACGGCCGAAGCCGCCACATAGGCACTGAACCCATCCGTAGCTGTCATTCGGACCACCCCGGTGATGGCGTCGGGACCGCGCCCTGAGCCGCCGAGGCTGCTCACCGCGTTCTCCACCTGCTCGGCCACCCGCACGGCCTCATGTCCGAGCTCGGTCAGTTCCCATCCACCGGAGGCACGTGAGAGCACGCGGCCGCCGAGGGATTTCTCGAGGGCGGCGATCCGGCGGGAAATGGTTGTGTGGTTAAGGCCCAAGGTCTGTGCCGCGGTCGTGAACTTCGCCGAGCGGGACACCGTGAGCAGCACCAGAAGATCATTCGGCTTCATGTCCATATCTGCAATATTAGGCAGAGGATGTGCTGAAGCGGATCTCAGAACCACAACTTCTGTGCACAAATGCGCATACCGACGTCAGTCATAATCGATCGAATGGACCCGCGTACTGGAAGGCTCCACCCTGATGAGCGTAGTCCGAGAGCGTACGAATCTGGAGGTAGTCGCCCCAGGCCGGGTCAGGCGGAGTCACTGCGGTCGTCGAAGCCGGGACGAAACCGAAACGCGAGTAATAGGCAGGGTCACCGAGCAGACCGACGACGGCCTCACCTCTGGCATCAGCAGCACCGAGCACCGCGTGCATCAGCGCCGAGCCGACGCCGTTTCCCTGCCGCCTTGGAAGGACGCTGACCGGCCCGATACCGAGAGCCGGAAACGAACCCACGTGCGCCCGTGTCGCCACGACATGCCCGATGATCTCATCGTCATCGAGGGCGACAAGAGAGATCTCGGGAATCCATGCAGGATCGTCCCGCAACCATGAGATCAGGGTCGCTTCTCCAGGGTCTTCGCTTGGCTCCACCGGTGGAGCGCTGTGGTCTGCACCGCGGAATACGGCTGCTGTGATTGCGCGGATCTCTTCGGTGTCGCCTGAACGTTCTCGTCTGATCAGCATACGAGCTGAGCCTACCGTGCACCGATGGGGACGAGAATGCTCACCGTCTCGCTTCATATCGGGTCAGAAGAACACCGTTGGGAAATGACTGAGTGTCCAGCAGTTTCAGATTCACCCAATTGTCCAAGGGCGTGAAGAAGGGCGTGCCCCCACCCACCAGGACCGGGTAGGTGAGCAGAATGTATTCGTCGATCAGTCCAGCCCTCATCGCCGAAGACGCGAGCGTGGCGCCGACGATGTCCATAGGGCCACCGTCTTCTGACTTGAGCCGAGAGATCTCAGCAACGGCATCGCCAGAGACCAGTCGAGCATTCCAGTCGACGGCACTGATCGTCGAGGAGAACACCACCTTCGGCATCTCCAGCCACCGGCGTGCATACTCACCCTCAGCTGGTGTGACCCCGGGCTGTTGCCCGGCTGTGGGCCAGTGAGAGCTCATCGCCTCCCATAGCCGCCGACCGTACAAAGCCAGCTCGGTGGACCCCACACGGTCAGACCACCATCGGAACACCTCGTCATTCGGCATGCTCCAGCCCAGATCGTCACCGGGCGCAGCTACGTAGCCATCCAGGCTCACGTTCATCGCAAAGCTCAATTTCCGCGTCACATCGGCCCCTCTCAAGTCGGCAGCCGCTGGTGGTTGTAGAGATGCGTCCTATTTTGCCCACGACGCGCCAATGTATTTTGCACGAATCACAATTCGGAACGATCCGTGTGCAAAATAGTGCGACATGGGGCGAGTCACGGCTAGGGATCCGGGAATTTCGGTTGCCTTGAAGCATCATCCTGTCGGCACCGGATCTCGGTGCAAGGGAAGTGCAGACTGTTAATCTGAACGTCGACTGTCGATGAATTAATGAGGAGCGCGTTGGTGTCCATCAGTGGTTTTAGTAAACGAGCAGGGTCGTTAGCGACAATCTTCGGCGCAATCTGGGTACCCAGCGCCTGCGGGGGCGGAGTATCAGGCGAGTTTTACAACGGAGACGGCATATTGAACATCGACGGCGACTCTGTGACCTTCACGGACTTCGCCTGCTCCGATGGCGACGAGTTAGCGGAACTTGATTCAGAACACCAGTTCAAGGGTGAACTTACCGATGACGGTGCGCAGGTCATGTGGGATGCTGAAAACCAGAGCGCCTACAGTTGGACGCCTGAACCAGCCGAACCGATCGTCGAAAGCAGTTCAGGTGAGCAGATCACAATCGGCGACCAGCAGTTCACGAAGATGGACGAAGAAGAGGCGCTGAAACAATATTCAGCCGACGAATGCTAAGCATCGCAACCTAGCTACACGATGGGGAGTAGGCTCCCGCCGCTCCTTTGAGTGCGCTTTAGAGTGTTTGCCGTGAGACCTCATAGCGGCGGGTGACCTCGGCAACAGAAATCCCATGTCGACCATCACCCGGCACGTTTAATTCGCGTCGAGTCAAGCGAAACAGGCCATTTTCGCAAAGGTAACCTTCAGCGCAGTTTGGGCAAAGTAGGGCGCTTCTCTGCTGATGAGTCTACTGCGGCATGTTGACGAACCTGGACTTCGCGCCCTGGAAGGCCACGGAGATGTCAGCGGTCGGACCGGCACGGTGTTTGGCGACGATGATATCGGCCTCGCCGGCGCGTTCGTGCTCCTTGTCGTACATGTCGTCACGGTGGATGAGCAGCACCATATCGGCGTCCTGCTCGATCGAACCGGACTCACGCAGATCCGAGATCATCGGCCGCTTGTCCGTTCTCTGCTCGCTGCCACGGTTGAGCTGCGAGAGTGCGATGACCGGGATCTCGAGTTCTTTGGCCAAGAGCTTGAGTGAACGGGAGAACTCGGAGACTTCCTGCTGACGTGATTCGACCTTTTTGCCGGAGCTCATCAGCTGCAGGTAGTCGACGCAGACCATCTTGAGATCGTGCTGCTGTTTCAGGCGACGGCACTTCGCTCGGATCTCCGTCAGTGCCATGTTCGGCGAATCGTCGACGAACAGTGGTGCATCGTTGATGCGCGATTCCGTTGCGGCCAGGGTGGTCCAGTCGTGGGGGCTCAGCTCACCGCGGCGAAGGTTCTGCAACGGAATCTCCGACTCGGCAGACAGAAGTCGCATGACGAGTTCGTTCTTGCCCATCTCCAAGGAGAAGAAGACGGCGGCCTGGCCGTGGTGGATCGCCGCCGAGCGCATGAAGTCCAACGCCAGTGTGGACTTGCCCACGCCGGGACGAGCGGCGATGACGATCATCGTGCCCGGGTGGAAACCGTTGGTGAGCGCATCGAATTCGGTGAATCCGGTCGGCACGCCGGCGGTCTGGCCATCGGTGTCGCCATTGCGTTCGATCTCCTGAGCGACATCGCTGAGAATGTCGGAGAGGATCACGTAGTCCTCGGTGGTGTGACGCTCAGTGACTTGGTAGATCTCCGCCTGGGCCGAGTTCACGACCTCATCGGTGTCGCCTTCCGCGTCATAGCCCATCTGCACGATGCGGGTGCCGGCTTCGACGAGTCGGCGCAGGACGGCCTGCTCGCGCACGATCGCGGCATAGTAGCCGGCGTTGGCGGCAGTCGGAACGGAGGAGATGAGCGTATGCAGGTACGCTGCGCCGCCGACCCGGGAAAGGTCGCCGGTCTTCGTGAGGTAGTTCGCCACCGTCACGGAGTCCGCGGGTTCACCACGCGAATAGAGGTCGAGGACGGCTTCGTAGATGGTCTCGTGAGCAGGCTTGTAGAAGTCATCGCCTGTCATGGATTCGACGCAGTCGGCGATCGCATCCTTGGACAGAAGCATCGCGCCGAGGACGCTCTGCTCGGCCTCGACGTCCTGCGGCGGGGTCCTCATCCCGTCAAACCCCTGGTTGTTGCTCAATCGTCTTCCTCTTCCTCGAACCTCGTCGGCGGACACCCGCTTTCAACGCCCTCCAACTGTACCTGGATCGAGAAGCCACAGACCCACCTCGGCGGGGTATCCGGGTGTGAGCACACGCTCACTCCGGCCGGCTCAGCGGCCCGACCTCAGTCCCGCGAACGACCTGCGGTCGCCACGGTCACGAGGATCGGCTTCGCCAGCTGCAATCCCAATCTGATGATGAGAATACCGAGGACCACTGACGCGAGAATCGTGAGGAATGTGATCGGCTTGAGCACGAGCGCAGCACCGGCCAGAGGCAGAACGAGAACCAAACCGAGCCCCCCGGCCAACAGCGACACCCAGATCACCGGCCCCAGGACTGCTCTCACCATGGCTGTGTGCATCGTGTCCGGATCCATTCCCGCGGCGTAGAGATCTTGAAATGTGTCGGCTCGATCGTAGATGTCTGCAACCTGGTTGATCAGCGCGGATACGGCGATCAACAGGATCGAGATTCCCATCACCAGCATGACTCCGGTGAAGATGTCCTGCAGCAGGAACCGGTCGGCGTCGTGCATCCGGGCGCCCGGCTCGTCCCCCGCGTCGAGGCCGAGCTGCATGAGCGAGATGCCGGTTCCGCCCACGGCAGCGACGAACGCAGTCATGGCCAGCCCGGAGACTCTGCGCCAGAACCGTTTGGGTTCGTCGGAGACCAACCGCGCGGCGATGAGTCGTTCCGGAGTCTGCGCCCTATTCCCGCTGAGGTACGCAAACCACCTGATCAGAAGTCCGCCGAGGAGGTCGACGACGATCAGACCGAGGAAGAAGGTCGCGATGACCGCAGAGAGGACGATTCCGAGCCCGAGTTCTCCGCTCTTCGACAGCATCACGACAACCGGCAGTGTCAGGACCACGAGGGTCGCCAGAACCACCTGAACGACGGGGAACTTCCGCTCCAGGGCCTTGGTGCGCACACCCAGCGGTGAGATCGCGACCTTGCGCAGGCCCAGCAGCGCAGCGGCGATGCATACGAGGATGAGGAACACGACTACCGAGGCCACCAACCACGGGGGCATGAGCATGTTCTCGTACCCGATGGGATGTCCCATGAAGCGGATCAGGCTCACCGGCCAGACCAGGCTCAGGTAGCCGAGGACGCCGAGGACGATTCCGCAGATCGCGGGCACCAGCGGTTCGGCCACCGCGAGAGTGACGATGGATGAGCGCCTGGCACCCAGCAGCGACATCGTGGACAGCCGCTCATCCTGTCGCCGGGCGGACAGAGTCGCCGAGGCGGAGGCCAGGGTGCTCGCGGGAATCACGAGGAGGATCGTCGCGAAGCTGGCCAGGAACTTGTACATGAAGTCCATGCCCGCCATGTCCGGGTCCGAGCTGGGTGGGGTCTGGAAGAACATCCAGGCTCCGGCGGCGACGGTGAGGAACAGGGAGGTACAGGCGAAGAACGCGCTCATCACCAACAGCGAACTCGACGAGGTCAGCGTCTTGCGCCCCAGGACGAGGGGTACGACGCGGGTTGCTGTGGGCAGGACGGTGGGCATGTCGATCTCCTTCTCAAACCGCAGCATTCACAGCGGTGACGGTGCGCACGAGCGGGCGGGTGAACTGCAGTCCCAGCCACACCATCGCCACGCCGCCGACGAGCACCGATGCGACAACCCCAATGGTCAGAGGATCGCCGAGGTCACTCGCCGAAGCCATGAGTCCTGCCAGGATTCCGCCCAGCGCCAGGGATACGAGGGTGACGAGGACGATGGGTGACATGACCGCGTTGACCGTGACCCGGTGCATCATCTTCTGTGTCATTCCCGCCGAATGCAGCTCCCGGTACGTCGATGCCCGGTCGAGGATGTCTGCTGCCTGGTTGATCGTCGCGGAGATGACGATGAAAACGAATGCGATGGCCAGGGTGAGGACGAGGCCGGTGAAGATGTCATCGGCCATGTACTGGTACGGGCCCATGATGGCCTTGTCCTCAGCGGTGAGATCTCCTTGATTCGCCCGCATCATCGCCGTGCCGGCACCACCGACGACCGCGATGAAGGTGATCATGGAGAGGCCGGCCACGCGCCGCCAGTACTGAGCGGGGGCATCGGCGATCATCGACGCTGCGATCATCGACGTGGGTGTGCGAGCGATCCGGTGGCTGAACCATCCGTGGATGCGCATGACGAGAACGCCGATGACATTGATGAGCAGAAGGGCGACGCCGATCGTGATGATGCTGGCAACAACGAAGACCATCGTCGGCTGGTTGCGGTCGAGGGAGAAGACGAGGGCTGCGATCATTCCGACCACGAGCACGATCACGGCTATGATGCGGGCCACAGGGAACTTGCGAGCCAAGGACCTGGTGCGCACGCCCAGCGGTGAAACCGTGATCCTGCGCAAACCCAGCAGCGCGGAGAGCAGGCAGACCAAAAGCAGTCCGATGACAACTGCGGCGAGCAGCCACAGCGGCATCATCAGTGCGGAGTAGCCGAGGGCTTGGCCGTTGAAGACGAGGAGGCTGAGTGGGACTGCGAGCAGAAAGTAACCGGCGATTCCCGCAAAGATTCCTGCCGCGGCGGGAATGAAGGGTTCGGCGACGGCGAGGAGTCTGACCGTGCCAGGCTTCGCACCCAGCAAGGAGAGTGTGGACAGCCGTTCGTCCTGACGTCGGGCACTGAGCTTCGCCGAGGCGACCCCCAAGCTGATCGCGGGAACGATGAGGAAGACGGTGGCCAAGATCGCGAGCATGCGATACAGGTCGGCCACCTCGGCGTATCCGGAGACATCGGGACGGTCGTTGAATGCCCAGGCACCGCCGGCGACGGTGAGAAAAAGAGTCGAGCACGCGAAGAAGGCGAAGGCGACGAGCTTCGATGTTGTCGAGGTGAAGGATTTCTTGGTCAATACCACTGGAAGGATATTCATGGTCGGCATCACCAGTTGTTCTGGACGTACTGGGTGTTCTGTGCACGCTGGTCGTTCTGCGCGTACTCGTTCGCGGAGTCCGAGACGATGCGCCCGTCGGCGAGTCGGACGATGCGCGAGCACCGGGCAGCCACGGTCTCATCGTGAGTGACCACGACCAAGGTGGATCCTCGTCCGGTCGTGGAGGCGAGGAGTTCGGAGAGCACCTCGGTGGAGGTGGTGGAGTCGAGCGCGCCTGTGGGCTCATCGGCGAAGGTGACCACGGGCTGGGTGACCTGGGCGCGGGCGATGGCCACGCGCTGAGCCTGTCCGCCGGAGAGCTGCCCGATGCGCTTGTCCAGGTGCTCGGCCAGTCCCAGGCGCTGCAGCCACGCACGAGCGTGCTCGGTCGCATCGGGGCGCTTCAGACCTGAGAGCATTGCGGCGAGCGCGACATTGTCCAAGGCGGTGAGCTCGGGCAGGAGCAGACCCTGCTGGAACACGAACCCGAAGACCTCGCGACGCAGAGCGGTGCGGCCCTTCTCCTTCAGCGACGTGATCTCCGCGGCGGCGCTGCGGTCGGTGGGCAGGAGACGGATATTCCCCTCGTCAGGTCGGATGATGCCAGCGAGGCAGTGCAGGAGGGTCGTCTTTCCGGAACCGGAGGGCCCCATGACGGCCACGGATTCGCCGAGGCCGATGGTGAGGTCGACTCCGGCGAGCGCATAGGTCTGGTTGTAGTGCTTGGTCACGTTCGACGATGTGATGATCGCGGGAAGCTGTGTGTTTGTCATGTCTCCATGTTTTCGCAATCGGACTTGCCCGACTATGAAGACCTCCCACCACTGGGGCGAGGAAAACCCGATAATCGGCACGGAGGTTGAGGAGCCCCGCATGCGACCCTGCAATGGACCAGCACGGCTCACGCCTCTATTGTGAATGCGTAGCGGATGCTTCGAAGGCTCCGCTGCCGAAGAACCACTCTGCGTGAACCACTCCGGGTGAACTCACGACGAGGACCAGTGAAGAGACATCTACAACTGAGGAGTCATCATGAAAGCACAGTGGATCAGCATTCTCGTCGACGATCAGGCTCGCGCTCTGAAGTTCTACACGGATCGGCTCGGCTTCATTCCGAAGGTCGACGTGCCCGTCGGAGACGAGTTCCGCTGGCTCACAGTGGTCTCACCAGAGGATCCCGATGGCGTGGAAGTCGTCCTCGAACCCAAGGGACACCCCGCCGCGAACGACTTCACTTCCGCGCTGAAGGCAGACGGAATCCCCCTCAACCAGTTCGCCGTTGAGGATGTCCAGGCCGAATACGATCGCCTGAACAAACTCGGTGTGACTTTCGTTCAGGAACCGACGACGATGGGCCCGGTCACCACAGCAGTCCTCGACGACACCGTCGGCAACCTGATCCAGCTCATTCACCAGGAAGAGGCCGAGCCTGACCTGCCGTGAGCAGGCTGGCAGATGCCGTCGAGGACCAATCCGGTTCGCCGCTCGTAGGCCGCTCTGGAAGGGCGAACCCCGTACTTGAGTGCGAGTGAGTTGTCGACGGCCATCGCTTGAAAGTCATCCGACGTGACCCCTTCGGCCAGAGCGTTGGCCGCATGCCCATCCTGCACCAGCTCCTCGTGGAAGCTTCCCCCGAGGTGACAGAGTTCCATGAGTGGGCCCGAGGCAGGAAACGCCTGCAGGAGAACGTCGTTGACCGCCGGCAGTCGGTATTGAAGTTCGCGGATGGCACCGACGTAGAATCGAATCCGCTCACTGATACCGGGAACTGAGCGGGCGTCATCAATCACGGACTTCAGCTTAGTCGCGACGACCTCGTCGATGACGGAATCGATCAGTCCGATCCGCCCGCCAAACCTGTTGAAGATCGTCGCCTTGCTCACCTGGGCGGTACCGGCGACGTTCTCCAGCGGTGCCGAAAGTCCCTCGACGCGAAACACCTCGATTGCGGCAGCGCGGATCCGCGCGACATTCCGGCGGGCATCCGTACGCAACGTCGGCCCAGAGTTCCTATCAGCCACCCTCAGCTCTCCCCTGTTCTCTCCATAACTTGACTACATTGGTCACTTTACCGCAGGATGGATGTCGGCACTAAGTTGACCATATAAGTCAACTTGAAAGGGGTGCCTCCATCAGCACCGGTCTCGGACCGGCTTCAGCGAAAGGTCGCCATAATGATCATCGTGACCGGAGCAACGGGCGCTCTCAACGGATTCACTGTGGAGTATCTCCTCCAACGGATTGCGCCGAGCGACATCGGTGTCAGCGTCCGCAACCCCGACCGCGCACAGCACCTGGCAGACCAGGGCGTTCGCGTCAGACAAGGAAGTTACGACGATCCAGATGCGCTCCGTCACTCGTTCGCCGACGCGGAGCAGGTACTTCTCGTCTCCTCGAGTGATGTCACCGCGGACGTCATCACACAACACAGAACAGCCATCGACGCGGCAGTCGAGGCTGGAGCCCAACGAATCCTGTACACGAGCGCTCTCGGGACCGGCTTCAACTCCCCCTACCCTCCGCTGGCAATTCACGCTGCCACCGAGCAATACCTTGCCGAGTCGGGCGTCTCTTGGACGGCACTGCGCAATGGCTTCTACGGAGACCTAGGAGATCTGCTCGGACCATGGCAGGCAACGGGCACGATCGCCAAACCAGCCGACGGTCCCTTCTCGTGGATCGACCGACGCGATGCCGGCAAAGCGGCCGCGACAATATTGACCAGCGCATCGTCCTTCGACGGCCAAGTCAATCTCACACTGCCCTCACCGGTGACTCTCGCTGACTTCGCCGCACGCGCCTCCGAACTATCGGGCCGCCCTGTCGAACGAATCGTTGTCAAGGACGAAGAATGGATTGCAGGTGAAGTGGCCAACGGGGTGCCCGAGGCTGCCGCACGATTCACTCTGACGATGTTCCAAGCAACGCGAAGCGGCCATTTCGCGCACCCCGATCCCACCCTGTCTCGTCTCCTCGGACGGACGCCCCGTACCATCTCCGATCAACTCAAGGAACAGGTGGTGCGGACTGAGTGATTGTCCACGGACCGACGTCCAGCGATAAAGCACACGGCTTCACACCTAGTTCACGATTTCACATCGATGTCTCGTCCTTCAGCAACGCCTTGCGGATCTCGACCTTGAGGACCTTGCCCACCTTCGACCTGGGCAGATCGCTCCAGGCATCGATGCGCTTCGGGGTCTTGATGCTGCCGATCCGGGCTTTGACGTGCCCCCGCAGCTCCTCCGTCGTCACCGCACCACCTGGGCGAAGCTGAACCACGGCGGTGACCATCTCGCCCCAATGTTCATCGGGCAGACCGATGACAGCGCAGTCCTGGACCTCGGGGTGGGAGAGCAGGGCCTGCTCCACTTCGGTGGAGTAGACGTTGAACCCGCCGGTGATGATCATGTCCTTGGCACGATCGACGACGTAGAGGTAGTTCTCTTCATCGAGATAGCCGATGTCGCCGGTATGATGCCATCCGAATCGCGTCGCCTCCTCGGTCGCGTCGGGGTTCTTGTAGTAGCCCTCCATGACGAGGGATCCCCGAACGACGATCTCTCCGCGTTGCCCTCTGGGCAGGATCTCGCCGTCTGGAGACATCACTTCCACGGTGCACAGCGGGGAGGCTCGCCCGGCCGAACTCAACCGGTCCTTGGCCAGGGCCCCGTCGGGCAGGAAATGTTCTCGCGGTGACATCGTCGAAATCATCATGGGCGCTTCAGTCTGGCCGAACAGCTGAGCCATGACCGGACCGATCCTCGCAATCGCCTCTTCTAACCGCACCGGAGACATAGGGGCAGCCCCGTACCACAGGCATTCGAGGGAACTGAGATCTGTGGAATCCAGCCCCGCCTCGGCGAGGATCATGTAGACGATCGTCGGCGGCAGGAACGAATGCGTGACTCCATGCTCTTCGACATGGGCCAGGAACGCTCCAACGTCGGCACCGCGCATGATGACGATCTGCCCGCCAAGCGAGAGGATAGGAAAGCACAGAACTCCGGCCGCGTGTGTCAGCGGTGCCATCGCCAGGTACACGGGCTTCTTCGTGAATGGATAGGACATCAGGGTGAGCGCGGTCATCGTCTCAAGATTCTGATTCGACAACATCACTCCCTTGGGACGACCGGTAGTGCCCCCTGTGCCGACGACCATCGCCAGATCGCCCACGGGTGTGCCCGAAGTTTGCCGGTTGTCTCCAGCGGTGAGGAACTCTTCCCACCCGAGGGCTCCTTCGGGCTCGGCATCCAGGCACACCCAGGTATGGATCATCGGCAGATCCGCGCGGATGCTGTCGACCAATTGCGTGTAGGCGCTCGCGAAGATCACGACCGTGCAGTCCGAGAGCTCCAGTAGCTCACGATTCTCCTGGGCCTCGTTACGAGGATTGATCGGACACCACACGGCACCGATCCTAGAGATGCCGAAGACACAGGTGAAGGCCGTCGGATCATTACTCGAGATGATGGCGACCTTGTCTCCAGGTTTCACTCGCCTGGCAGCAAGCCCTGCCGCGATCTCTGCAGACAGCGACTGCACCTGTTCGTAGCTGCGCGACACTCCATCAGTGGTCAGGCACGGTGCCTGCGGGTCGATGGAGGCACCCTTGTCGAGGTAGTCGGAGAGTCTCATGATCTGCGTTCCTTCGCGTCGGTTTCAGTCTGTCAGCTCTGGACCGTGAGCACCGGTTCGGCGACCAGCCCGAACTCCCGCAGCACGCCGAGGAGTGCTTCGTGACCGAATGCCTGACATCCGGAAGCAAAGCCGACACGCCGAGGTGCCTGCTGGGTCAGGTGGTAAGCGAAGTAGGCTTGGAGCAGTCCGGTCTGCTGATAGTTGCTGTTGCCGTGGATGACACAGTGGGCACGCCCCAGGGGCCCACTGGCATGGACCGAGTCCAGTGACTTGTTCACCAGCGGGTTCTCTCTCGGTGGCATCTCACTCATCACCTGAGCCGCGGTCTCGGTGAGCACCTTGTCGCGTTCGGCATCGGACATGTCCTTGGTCTGTTCGAGCGCATTGGCCACGATGACCGGCACACCCCTCATCAGCGCCGTGTTGAACACGCCGCCCTGGGCCTTGACGTTGGCAACCCGCGGGTCGTTCTTGAACCAGACCGGGTGGCTCGTTCCGCCCCAGGGAAGGGACTGTGCGAGCTCATGCTGACCGGGAACGACAAGCGGAACCAGCCCCTCGTTGGGGTCGAACTCGCTGTAGGCATTGCGTTCGAGGTAGTACGCCTTGGAGGTCGCGGCATTGACGAGGATCGTCTGCGTCGAGGCGATCGTCGGGCTCCCGCCCCAGAATACGGCGATGTCCAAGGTGTCCAGACCGGGCTTCTCGAGACACAGGTTGGCCGCGATCTCTCCGATCGTGTACATCTGCGCCAGACCCGGTGAGAGCAGACGGTTCTTCTCTGCGAACTGCTGACCGAACTGCTCCTCGCAGGTGATCAGCCAGTCCTGCTCTCCCGAGGTGTCGGAGTAGTGGGCTCCCGCAGCCAAGGCGGCTTCGACGACCATGGGGCCGTACTTGCTGAACGGGCCGACAGTGTTGATGACAACCTCGGCGCCGGAGAACAATTCGGTGAGAGCTCCGACCTCGTTGTCGACGGCCTTGACCTCATAGTCAGCGGTCTCGATCCCGGGAACGTTGGTGTTCATCGATTCCTGCAGGCGTTTTTCGCTGCGTCCGGCGGCGATGAACGGCACACCGTATTGGCGCAGATACTCACAGACGATTCGTCCTGTGTAGCCGCTTGCCCCGTATACGACGACGGGCTTCTTCTGCTCGGACATCAGTGTCTCCTTCTCGCGAATAGTGTTCAGATGTGCGGATGATGGTCAGCGTGGTGCGGATTGTGGTCGGATGTGTCCCGGATGATCAGCTGCGTGCGGACATCACATGCCCATGCCGCCGTCGACCTGCAGGGCGGCTCCATTGACGAATCGTGACTCGTCGGAGGCCAGGAACATCAGCGCATCGGTGATGTCCTTCTCCTCTCCCAGACGTCCGGACGGGGTCAACTCAACAACAGCGGCGACAGCGGCCTCTGGACTTTCGAAGAGCCCGAGTTCCGATACGTCATTGGCCAGTCCTGCACCCATCGCGTTGGGAACCAGGCCGGGGAAGATGCAGTTGACTCGGACTCCGTATCCCAGCTTTCCGCTCTCCATTGCCGCCACTCTGGTCAACCGGTCGATTGCCGACTTCGTCGCGGAATAGACAGAGATCCCGGGAAAGGCGATCGTCGCCGCCACGGAGGCGACGTTGATGATCGTTCCTCCGCCTTCCGCCGGCCCGCCTGGGCGCATCGCACGCAAACCGTGCTTGAGACCGAGAACCGTGCCGAGCACATTGACGTTGAGCATCTTCTTGGCGTCATCAGGGTTGATGTCCGTGATCAGGCTGGTGATCTCCAGTCCGGCATTGTTGACGACGATGTCCAACCCACCCAGTGCCGCGACCGTTGAGTCGATCGCCGCCTGCCATGAGGAATCGTCTGTCACATCGAGTCTGACGAAGTGATGGCCTTCGCCCAGTTCCGAGGCGACTTCGGCGCCTCGGTCCTGCAGATCGGCGATGGCGACTGTGGCTCCTGCCGCAGAGAGGGCGCGAGCGTATGACTCGCCGAGGCCCTGCGCTCCACCTGTGACCAAAGCTCTGCGCCCGGTGAGATCGTACGGTGACATTTTCGGCTCCTTTGCCTGCGATTTAAGCGACGAGACAAGCGTCACATTCAAGCTTGACAACTGTCAAGACCAACTGTCCAGACCATTGATCAAGAAATGGACTGCGGCTAGTATTGAGATGTGGCAAGCACCCAGACTCAGCAGAAGGCTGCCCGCAGCAGGAGGGGCACGGGCAGTTACGACGAGCGTCGAATAGCGCTCGCGGAATCCGCGTTGCGGACCCTCGGCGAGCTCGGCTATGCGCGGACGAGCTTGCGCGACATCGCAGCGAACTCCGAATTCAGCCACGGCGTGGTTCATTACTATTTCCGCGACAAGACCGAACTCATCGTCTTCTGCGTCAAGCATTACAAGACTCAGTGCATGCACCGCTACGACTCGGTAGTTCAGGAGTCCACCACGTCGGCGGGTTTGCTCACCGGATTCGCCGACAAGTTGGTGCAGACACTGACGGAAGAGCCGTCAATGCACCGTCTCTGGTACGACCTGCGCTCCCAGAGCATGTTCCAGGAGGTGCTTCGCGACGATGTGCATGACATCGATCGTGGTCTCGAGGACATGATCTGGCGTGTGGTCTCCCGCTATGCAGAGCTCAGTGACGGCCGCCCATTGGTCGAATCACGCGCCGCTTACTCGATGTTCGACGGCATCTTCGAGAGCACTCTGCGCGATTTCCTCGCCGATCGATCGGGTGCGGTCGACTGGATCAGAGCTCAGGTGAGAAGCCTGCTTCCTGCGCTGTGCGCACCCGTGGACTCAGCCTCGAACTGATCGACCAGCCCTCAAGCTGTCCATCCGGCGCTCAGATCGAACGTCCGGCTTTCAAGCCGGCAAAGGCCCTCACCCAGGCAGCAGCACAATGATCGTGTGGATGAGAAGTCCGACCAGGGCGCCGATCACGGTTCCGTTGATCCGGATGTACTGCAGGTCTTTGCCCACGTAGAGTTCGATCCTCTCGGCGGCTTCCTTCGCATCCCAGCGTTCGATGGTGTCTGAGATGACGCTGGCGATTTCGGGGCCGAAGCTCTCGGCCAGGTCTCCAGCTGTGGTGGCGATCCGGTCGTCGATCTTGGCGGCAAACTCCGAGTCAGCCTGCAACCGCTGGGCGAACTCTCCGATGAGTTCTGAGATCCGTCCCCGCACCTCACCGTTCGGATCGATGATGGCCTGACGCAGGAGCTGTTTGAGGCTGCTCCAGATCTCGAGCACCGAGTCGACGACCCCGGACTGGCTGAGCAGGTCGTTGATGATGACTTCGGCCTTCTCCGACAGCGGAGTATCCGAGTTCAGGTCGTCGGAGAGATCGACGAGCCAGGAATCGAGGGCCTGACGCGCCTTGTGGTATTCGTTGTCGCGGACGTCGGCGACCCAGCCGAGCACCTCGCGCTGAAGTCGGTTGGAGAGCTGCTCGTTGACGAATTCGGGGATCCAGGAAGGTGCCCGATTGTGAACGATCTCATCGATGACCTGCGGATTGTCACTCAACCAGGAGTACGCCTCGGCGACGATGAGGTCGACAAGTTTATGGTGCGCCCCGTCAAGGACGATCTGGCGCAGAAGCTGGGCCAACACCGGAGTCTTGCGGGTCGCGACCAGGCGCGGAATGATGACATTCCTGGTCAGGGTTACCACGGAATCGTCATCGATGCGGGCCAGCACATATTCGAGTCCACCGGCGGCACGGTCGACGACGAGGTCACGGTTGGCGGACCTGCTCAGCCACTCACCGGCGCGGTGGGAGACTTGGGCGGATCGGATCTTCGTCGACACCGCCTCGGCGTGGAGGAAATTCGCGGCGACGAACGCGGACATGCTCGCGCCCAAGGTGTCCTTCTTGCGCGGAATGATCGCTGTGTGAGGAATGTGCAGACCCAGCGGGTGACGGAAGAGCGCGGTGACGGCGAACCAATCGGCGATCGCACCGATCATCGCGGCCTCAGAAGCGCGGGAGACGAATCCCCAGACTCCGGTGTTGTCGGTGAAGATGTGGGTGATAAGGAAGATGAGGGTGGCGAGGATGAGCAGTGACAGTGCCAGCGTCCGCATCTTGCGCAGACCCCGCGCCCGTTCCTGATCCTCCGGCGTCAGTTCGCTCGGACCGCCGAAGCGCGGCACAGATGGTGCTTTTTCGATCGACATCGTTTCCCCCTTGTCACCTGTCATCGACTTTAGCGAAGTCCCTGCCCAAGATGGTCATCGGCAGGCTGTGCTGAGCCTGAGAACCTGAGTCGCGGACTCCGCACCCTGACATCCTCGCCCCCCAACATGCTTGTATGGGGAGAAGAGCATTCGACGATTTTGGGGAGGATAACATGGCGGAGAACTTCTCTGTCGGCGATCACGTGGGTTGGAATTCGGAGGCCGGCGAGGTCTCGGGCACGATCACGAAGGTCCACACTTCTGATTTCGAGTACAAGGGCCACAACCGTCGGGCGTCGAAGGACGAGCCGCAGTACGAGATCAAGAGCGACAAGACCGATCACATCGCCGCTCACAAGGGCAGTTCGCTCCACCGGATCAGCAAGAAGTGACCGATTCGCAACCGGTTGATCCACGGTTCTTCACCATCGGGCATTCGACTCATTCCCTCGAGGAATTCATCGAACTCCTGACCGAGAATTCCGCCGAGGTGGTCGTCGACGTCCGCAAGCTGCCCGGATCGAACAAGTTTCCCCAGTTCAATGCGGATACCCTCGTCGATGACCTGGCCGAGGCGGGCATCAGACTCCGGCGCCTCGAGGGGCTGACAGGCAGACGCCCGGTGAATCATGACATCGACTTCGACGTCAACGGATGGTGGAAGAACCGCAGCTTCCACAACTATGCCGATCACACCCTGACCGAGGAGTTCCGTCACGACTTCGACCAGCTGCTCGGATGGGGCGCGAAGAGTCGTTGCGTCCTCATGTGCTCTGAGGCGGTGTGGTGGCGCTGTCATCGGCGCATCATCGCCGACAACCTACTCGCCCACGACTTCTCAGTCAGCCACATCATGGGCAAGAACCAGACGACTGCCGCTGAACTCAGCGCCGCAGCCGTTGTCGATAAGGACGAAAACGTCACGTACCCGGCAACCGACTCAGCCAGCTCCACCAGTAAGCCCACGGATTCATAGCGATTCGTGGGGGCGCGCAGCAATTCTTGGGGGTACCAAGCGATTTGCAGGTAACAGAACCCCGATTTCGCACGCTCAGATCGAGGTTCTTCTCCCTCTGACTTGAGCTGCGCCCCGCTAGGCTCACTTCATGGCATATTACAAACAGCGCCAGCGGGCAGAGTCCTTCGGTCAGGTTGCTCAGAACTACGATGCCTTTCGCCCGCAATATCCTGAGGCCTTAGCCTGGATCCACCGATGAGGCTGGGCCGATAGCGGCGTGCCGATAGAGAGAATG
>NZ_JABUYD010000026.1:0-51966 GCF_014897515.1 Brevibacterium sp. FME17 | reverse complement strand
CTGCAACTTGGTGGTTGTGGGAGAGTAAGTGACTGCCGCAATATTCTTTGAAGGGTGAGGGGTCATTCCACTTTGGTGGGGTGGCCCCTTTCTCGTATTCATGGGTGTTGTGTCTTGGGGGCGTGTGATGGGTGTAGTTGTCGTTGCGTCAGGCTGTGGGCTGGTGGGCTCACCGAATGCTCTGTGACGTCCTTTCAGTGCGGGAGCGTCTTGAACGAAACCGTTCCACGCATCGTCATAGTCAAACGGGTCGAGACTCTCTCCGGTGGTCCCGATCCAGCCGTCATACGTATCAGCGATGAAGTCACGCCCCCTTCGTCGCTTCCCCGCGCAGTAACTCGATTCCATACGGCGATGTATTCGTCGTGAAAGTCGAGTGCTTCGTGATCGGTGTTCGACTGTGAACTCATGCCGCGCAGTCCAGCGGGATATCCATGCCGTGGGGTTGTCCCAGAGCGCGGACCTCAAAACATGCGTGTGCGATCCCACCCACAGCGGTACTGGTTGGGTAGTGTGGTGGTCACTTATCGTAGGAAGGTACCGCTCATGCTTAATCGAATGCACGATGCCCTCAGACTCCGGACGAATCCGGCGATCTTCTTCTCGTCGGCAGCAGTGATCATCATCTTCGTCCTCGGGACGATCTTCTTCACGGACCAGCTCGACGCCGGAGTGTCCGTGGCGTCGGACTGGCTACTGACGAACCTCGGCTGGTTCTACATCCTCGGCGTCACCGCATTCCTCGTCTTCCTCATCTACATCGCCGCATCCCGGTACGGCAGAGCGAAGCTCGGTCCCGACGACGAAGCGCCGGAGCATTCGAACGGTGCGTGGTTCGCCATGCTGTTCGCCGCCGGCATCGGTTCGATCCTCATGTTCTGGGGCGTCGCTGAACCGGTCAGCCATTTCGGTGACCCACCTCGGGCATCCTCTGGTATCGAAGCAGGCACGGCTGCGGCTGCCGTCGATGCCATGAACTTCACGTACTACCACTTCACCCTTCACACCTGGACGATCTTCACGCTTCCCGCACTGTGCTTCGCCTATTTCATTCACAAGCGCAACCTGCCCCCGCGCGTGAGCTCGATCTTCCAGCCCATCCTCGGTGAGGGCATCCACGGACCGATCGGCAAGACGATCGACGTCGTCGCCATCATCGGCACCGTGTTCGGCATCGCAGTGTCGATCGGGCTGGGAACCCTGCAGATCAACGGCGGACTGGCCCAAGTCATCGGCATTCCCGAGAACGCGTTGTGGCAGCTGATCATCATTGGTGTCGTCTGTGGGCTGGCCACGATCTCTGTCTCGCTCGGCCTCGACAAGGGCATCAAGGTGTTGTCGAACCTCAACATCGTCATGGCGGTGCTGCTGCTCATCTTCATCGTCGTTTTCGGCCCAACGCTGTTCATGGCCAAGGGCATCTTCGAATCCTTCGGCACCTACATCCAACAGCTGCCCGAACTGGCGCTGTGGAACGATACGTTCGCCAACACCGGCTGGCAGAACACCTGGACGGTCTTCTACTGGGCCTGGACCATCACCTGGTCACCGTTTGTGGGCATCTTCATCGCCCGCATCTCGCGCGGCCGGACCATCCGTCAGTTCGTCATCGGGGTACTCGCCGTTCCTGCCGGCTTCTCGGTCCTGTGGTTCGGCATCTTCGGCTACGCCTCCTTCGACATCGAGATGAACAAGGACGGGGGACTGGTCGACCGAGTCGTCGACCAAGGCGATATTCCCGGAGCCTTGTTCGCGTTCCTCGACCACTATCCGCTGTCGGGACCGATCTCGGTGATTGCGATCGTCCTCGTCATCATCTTCTTCGTCACCTCGGTGGACTCCGCAGCCCTGGTCGTGGACACGATGAACAACGGGCATGAGGACTTCAACCCTCTGCCGCAGCGGATTTTCTGGGCTGCCGCCGTCGCCGTCGTCACGGCCGCGCTGCTTGTCTTCTCCGGCTCCGGAGGACTCGAAGCACTGCAGTCGACGATCATCCTCGTGGGACTGCCGTTCTTCATCATCGCCTACTTCCAGATCTACGCCCTCATGCGAGCCTTGCGAGAAGACGCCGGCGAGCTGCCGGCGGTGAAGATGCGCAAATGGAAGAAGGTGCTTCCGCCCGAAGAGGTGGAACGTCGAGACGACGGTGAGGACGCCTTCGCCCACGAATACGACGACGATGAAGAAGTCGTCACAACACCTGAAGCGGCGGAGCCGGCGCCCAAGTTCCGTGACCCCTATGTCTCTGTCGATGGTCAGAGCAAGAAAAAGCGGCACGGGACCCTCTCCAGCCGGACTGGCAGTTCCAGTGCCGAGTCATACAGACCCTCGTCGTCTGAGTGACGATGTGACGGTGACATCGTGACAGTGGAAGGGACTGTTCACTCGCCGTGTGCGTGTGAACAGTCCCTTCGTCGCAGATTGGCGCTTGATTGCCCCCGTATTTATTTCCTCATGGCTGCGATGTTTCCCGAGCCGACGGAGCACACGTATTCGGCACCGTCTTTGACTGCACTGATCTCCACCTGGGTGACTGCCGATCGGCTCGTTGCCGCTTGCACGGTCGCCCGTGCGATGAGCTTGTCGCCTGCAGCCGGGCGCAGGTAGGTCAGATTCACTCCCGCGGTCAGCACTGCGGGACCGAGTCTCTGTCCGCCTGCGAATGTCAGTGCATTATCGGCCAGGTAGCACTGGACGCCGCCATGGACATAGCCGTGCTGCTGCAGATGTTCGGGCTTGAGCTTGAGCTCAAGGGTGACTCCGGCATCATCGTATTGGACGAGCGTCGTGCCCATCATGGTGCTGAAGGGCTGGGCGGCAAGGACGGCTTGGGCGTCCTGGAATGAAGCGCTGGTCATCATTGACTCCGTTTCTACCGTGGTCCAGACATTTCACTCTCAGGCTACCCTGGCGCAGAAGGAGGGCCCCGCACAATCGCGAAGCCCTCCCATGTTATCGCTGATCTTCACCCGGAGAACCGATCAGTCAGAGCTGAAGAGTCCACCGGATGAAAGAATCAGGATCCTGCTTTGATCATTTCAGCGCACTTCTCACCCATCATCATGACCGTGATGTTGGGGTTGACCGTCGTGATCTCCGGCATGGCGGAGGCATCGACTACACGCAGGCGGTTGACGCCCTTGACCCGCAGCTGAGGATCCAGAGGCGAGGACTGGTCATCGGCTGCCCCCATCCGCGCCGTGCCCACTGGGTGGTAGACGGTGTTGTGGGTGCGAGTGATGTAGTCCTCGATCTGCTCATCGGTCTGCACATCCTTGCCGGGGAAGAGTTCCTCACCGGCCCATTCGGACATGGCGTCCTGCGCAACAATGGCACGAGCCGTGCGAATACCGGCGATCATGACGCGCATGTCGTGGCCCTCGGGATCGGTGAAGTAGCGAGGATCAACGTGCGGCTTGTCCCGGAAGTCCATCGACCGCAGACGCACGGTGCCACGCGAACGAGCATGCGTGACGTTGGGCGTCAGGCAGAAGGTATTCTCCGACGTCGGGTAACCCTGGCGCAGAGTATGCATGTCGAACGGCACTGAACCGTAGTGCATCATCAGGTCTGGACGGTCCAAGCCCTCTTCGGTCGGAGTGAAGATTCCGGCCTCCCACCACTGGGTGGAGTCGTCGACCATCGGCTTCTTCGCATCCCATGCGATGACGCCTTCGGGGTGGTCCTGCAGGTGTTCACCGACTCCCGGCGAATCCACGCGAACCTCGACACCCACCTCGGCGAGGTGATCCTTCGGCCCGATGCCCGAGAGCATGAGGAGTTGAGGAGTGTTGATCGCACCGGAGGAGACGATGACTTCCTTCTTCGCCTCAATGCGCTTGGTGTGACCGAAGGCGTTGTTGACGACGTGGACGCCGGTGCAGTTTTCCTCGTCATCGAACTCAAGGACCTTGGCCTGAGTGTCGGTGAGGATCGTGAGGTTCTCTCGATCGAGGATCGGGTGCAGGTAGGACACCGAGGAGGACGAACGGGTGCCGTCGGCCTTGCGGTTGACCTGGAAGAAGTTGGCGCCGTTGATGACGGTTTCGCCCTCGTTGAACTGAACGCGGGGGATGCCTTCCTGCTCACAGGCATCGAGCAGGGCAACACCACAGGGGTCATTCGGCGGCACATTCATCAGGTGAACGGGACCATCATGACCGTGGTGGTCACCGGGAAGCTCGTTGTTCTCCAGCTTCTTGTACAGGCCGAAGGTGTCCTTCGAGCCCCACCCGGTGGCGCCGTACTTGGTCTCCCAGTCGTCGAGATCCTCGCGCGGTGCCCAGAAGGCGATGCACGAGTTGTGTGAGGAACAGCCGCCGAGGACCTTGGCCCTCGCATGCCTCATGTGTGAGTTGCCGTGCTCCTGTGCCTCGATGGGGTAGTCCCAGTCGAAGCCTGACTCGAGCAGTTCCATCCAACGGTTGAGGCTGAGGATGACGTCTTCGCCGACATCGGTCGGGCCCGCTTCCAGCAGTCCGACGCTGACGTCGGGATCCTCGCTGAGGCGTGCCGCCACGGCAGCGCCCGCGGAGCCACCGCCGACGACGACATAGTCAAAGCTATGAGTAGTTTCCACGTTCTGACTCTCCTTATTTGCTGTGATCGGGGAACCAGCCGGTCACGGCAGGTTCGAGGTTCTGGTAGATGTGCTTGGCTTCCTGGTATTCGGCCAGACCCGTCGGTCCCAGCTCGCGTCCGGAGCCCGACTGCTTGTAGCCGCCCCACTCGGCCTGCGGCAGGTAGGGGTGGAAGTCGTTGATCCAGATGGTGCCGTGGCGCAGACGCTGGGCGACCTGCTGGGTCTTGCCCGCATCCTGGCTCCAGACCGCACCGGCCAGACCGTAGTAGGTATCGTTGGCGATCTCGACGGCCTCGTCAACCGTGGAGAAGGTCTCGACGGTCACGACAGGCCCGAAGGCTTCGTCAGAGACCACGGAGATTCCGCGCTCGACCTGATCGAGGATAGTGGGCAGGTAGTAGTATCCCTTCTCCAGGTCGCCCTCGCCCCATTTGCCGCCGCAGCGCACGCGTGCGCCCTCGGCGACGCCCTTGTCGACATAGGCAGTGACCTTGTCGCGGTGGGCTGCGGAGATGAGTGGTCCGGTTTCGGCGTTGTCATCGAAGGGTCCGCCGAGGTGGATCTGCTCAGCACGCTCGACGAGGCGGTCGACGAACTTCTCGGCAATCGATTCTTCGACGATCAGGCGCGCGCCTGCGGAGCAGACCTGACCGGAGTGGACGAATGCGGCGTTGAGCGCATTGTCGACAGCGGCCTCGAAGTCGGCATCGGCGAAGACGACGTTCGGGTTCTTGCCGCCGAGTTCCAGGGCGACCTTCTTCACGGTTGCTGCGGCGTTGGCTGCCAGCAGACGTCCCGTGACCAGGCCGCCGGTGAAGGAGACCATGTCGATGTCTTCATGTGTTGACAGCGGTGCTCCAGCATCTGCACCGGCGCCGAGGATCAGGTTGCCCACACCGGCAGGCAGGCCCAGCTCTTCAAGCACCTGCATCGTCAGGATTGCCGTGTGAGGTGTGAGCTCGGCGGGCTTGAGGATGAACGTGTTGCCGGCTGCCAAGGCGGGCGCGATCTTCCATGCGGCCTGCAGCAGCGGGTAGTTCCACGGTGTGATGAGGGCGCAGACGCCGACTGGTTCGTGGACGATGCGGCTGGCGACGGTGTCGGTGCCGGCATCGACGACGCGGCCTGCGTCGTTGGCGGCAAGCTTGCCGAAGTAGTCGAAGCAGTTGGCGATGTCTTCCATGTCGATCTCGGACTCGACATAGCGCTTGCCTGTGTCGAGCGACTCGGCCCGAGCGAACTCGGCATTGCGCTCACGCAGGACCGACGCGAATTTGAGGAGCATGTCGCCTCGTTCGCTGGCGGGCACGCTTGACCAGACGCCCGAGTCATAGGCCCGACGGGCGGCAGCGATCGCGAGCTCGGTGTCGGCTGGGCTGGCTTCGTCCACCTCGGCGACGAAGCTGCCGTCGGCAGGATTGTGGATCTCTCTGATCCCGCCGTTCTGGGCCGAAACCCACTGTCCATCGATGAAAAGCGTGTTGGGCACGTTGTCTCCTGTTCCTTGATGGTGAAGTCGCTGAAATTGAGTTTGAGGTTCTTAGGTGCACCACTGTGGGCGGGGAGTCAATGCTGTGCGCATGGCTCCTCTTTCCGCTGGTGGTGACGCTTCCGGAAGCCACGATATGCGAACAAGGGTGTCCTATGCTCAATCGAATGAATCGGATCACAGAATGGGGGCCTCATGGTACGCATATGCGGGTCTGCGCGGTGTTGGATTCCGGTATCTGTCTCCGCAATGGCGGTCCCGGAACTGTTGGCACCTTTGGTGCTGTGCCGAGCCGTCTTCTTCGGTCCTGGCTCAGAAGCCGCGGTGACAATGAGCACAATTGCAGGGAGGGCGATTGCGCAATTGAAAGAGCCGACAATCCCACTGCAATTGCTGAAGTTACGGCTGGGAACGCTGTGTGTGCGCAGGTAAATTGTAATTGCTGATGTAGTTGTGCGTGTCAATAATGCCATTGATGCGGGCGTGCACGAGGAATTGACTCTCATGCTCGAATCCTCCACGCCAGGCTTCATTAATCCCCTAGTGACCGCGATGAGATGACCGTACGTCGCCGCAGACCACTGATGGCGGGACGTTTCGCCATGATTCTAACAGAGGCGTTGAATGAGCCCTTGAACGATTGCTCGGCCCGGATTTCAAATAGGGGAGCGTTCCTTCTAACCATTCGCCCAGTGGTCACATGACCGCTGGAGGTTACGGAAGACCCTCAAGCAATTCGGCCTTAACTGCCCGCCTGCGTAGAAAGAGAACTTACCGCGGCCGCTGCCGCTCTTCACCCACCGTCAATACGTGTCCCCACGCACAGGACTCAACCGTTTCGAGTGCACTAGAATGGTGCGGAATCATTGAAAAGACTTTATAGGGAGAATCGTGGCCCCAGGGGATTCGCGAGACAGCCAGCAGAACCGCCGCTCAGACGGCGGGCGCCGCTCAGATCGCGACAGCAATCACAATCGTCGACAGGACTCCACCCAGTCCCGGGACGAGCGCGGGTCACGTAACTCCGATCGTCGCGACGACCGTCGTGGCGGTTACCAGGGCAATCGCGGTAACGATGGTGAGCGTCGTGGTGGTTATCAGGGTAACCGGAGTGAGGGCGGCGAACGTCGTAGCTTCGGGGGAGACCGTCGTGACGATCGTCGCGGTGGCTACCAAGGTAATCGCAGCAACGACGGTGAACGTCGCGATGACCGTCGTGGCGGGTACCAAGGTAACCGGAATAACGACGGTGAGCGTCGTGGTGGTTACCAGGGTAACCGGAGCGAGGGCGGCGAACGTCGTAGCTTCGGGGGAGACCGTCGTGATGACCGTCGTGGTGGCTACCAAGGCAACCGGCGCGATGATCGTGGAGGAAGCCGACGTCGTGACGACGGCGGAGGCGACCGCGGAGGCTTCGGTCGGAACAACAACGACCGCAGGGCCACACGATCAACGGATACCGGCGAATACGCACGCGAGCAGCGTGCCCGTCGGCCGCGCATCCAGGAACCGCCGATTCCCGAAGAGGTCACCGGTAAGGAACTCGACAAAGAGCTTCTTGGTCAGCTGCGTTCCCTTGATAAGGAGAACGCCGCAATGGTTGCCAAACACCTCGTCTCTGCAGGAGGGTTCCTGGACGTCGATCCGGAACGCGCCTACGAACACGCGAAGGCAGCCATGGCCCGTGCGGGTCGCGTCGGCCTGGTCCGAGAAGCCCTCGGCATTGCCGCATATCACGTGGAAAAGTACGACGAGGCAGTTCGCGAACTGCGTACTCACCGACGCATCTCCGGTTCCAACGAGAACATTGCGCTCATCGCCGATGCAGAACGCGGTCGTGAAAAGCCTCAGAAGGCCATCGAACTGTTCGAGTCGGCCGCCGAGCTCGAACTCGACAACGATGCTCGCACCGAACTCGTCATTGTTGCTGCCGGAGCCAAGTCGGACCTCGGTGATCTCAAGGGCGCACGTGCTCTGATCGAGGCAGAAGACTTCACCCAGAAGCCAAGCGGTGGACTAGTGCGACTCATGGCCGCATACTCCGACGTGCTGCGCCTGCACGGCGAAACCGAGATGGCCGATAAGTACGAAGAGCTCTCACGTCGCACAGCCAAGGCCACGGGAACACTCTTCGGGGACGAGGAACCAGACCCCAACCTCGGCGTGGAAATCGAGACCGTCGAAGAGATCCCCGATGAGGAACTCATCGAGCCAGGCGATAAAGCTGCGGTCGACGCAACACCTGAGTCAGACGCTGCAGCCGAAGGCCAGTCAGCTGACGAGTCAGCCGCTAAGGCCGCAGATGCTGAGGCCGTCGACGCCAGCACAGACAGCCCTGCTGCAGACGAGTCAGCTGCAGACGACGCTGAAGCCGTTCAGGTTCCGGCGAAGTCGAAGACGCATGTCTCGGAGAAGGAACTGAAGAAGGTCAAGGTTTCCGAAGAGGAGATCGAAGCCGAACTCGACGAACTGCTGGAGGACGCTGAAGCGGGCGACGCTTCCAGCGCGGAGACTTCAGAAGCCCCAGAGGAATCAGACACGAGCCTCAACGCAGCTGATAACGCGGATCCAGAGGAGCCGGGCGTCTCGTACCGGCTGAGCGGTAATCAGTGACGCCAGTCGCGAACGCAACATCACCAGTCGGTCGACGTGCGCCCGAGGAATCGGGCGCACCGATCGACTGTGTGCTGTTCGACCTCGACGGCGTCGTTTACCACGGGCCTGACCCGATCTCCGGCGCAGTGGAGGGCATCAACTACCTTCACGAGCAGTCCATCCCCGTCAACTATGTGACGAACAACGCCACCCGCACCGCCGAGGTGGTGGCCGAACACATCTCCACGCTGGGAATCAGCACGACACCTACCGAGGTGACCACCTCAGCGCAGGTGCTGGCCAGTCAGCTGGCGGCAAAGTTCGGAACCGGTGCATCCATCTATTTGGTGGGCGCCACTGGCTTAGCCACAGCGCTGGAAGCCGAAGGTCTCAGCGTCACTCGCAGCATTGACGACGCCCCCGTCGCCATCGCCCAGGGCCTCGACCCGGACATCACCTACCAAACGATCGTGGCCGCCTGCGAAGCCATCACGGCAGGCATCGAATGGTGGGCGAGCAACCCCGACTACTCGATGGTCGGGACCCGGAGCCGAGTCCCCGGCAACGGCGCTTTCATCGACATGCTCTCCCAACTCACAGGTGCACAGCCGACCATCGTCGGCAAACCCTCTCCTCACATGATGGAGTTCGCCGCACACCGGATCGGTGCCACCCGCCCACTCATGGTCGGAGACCGCCTCGACACGGATATCGAGGGTGGCAACTCGGCCGGATTCGAAACCGCTCTCGTCCTCACCGGCGTCCACGACATCCATGACGCTCTGCGAGCACGTCCCGGTCTGCGCCCCACCTACATCCTGCCCAGCCTGCGCGGCCTTCCGAAGCTCATCAGGAACAGTGCGCACAGCTCGTCGGCGTGCCGAATCGTCGATGGCCAGCTGCGCCTGGACGAATCTGGCAAGGTCGGGTCCGCCGACGTCGAGGACGCTCTCCGATTAGCATGGGAGGCGATGGACCGCGGCGAGGACGCGGCTCCAGGGAATCTGCCACGGAGGATCCATGACTGAACCAATGCACGAACCACAGCAGGCTGAAGCGTCCAGCCAGGCTGCCGCACCCAGCAGACCTGCAGCGCCGGCACCGACACCGGCCTCAGTCAACGGTGATGTGCCGGTTGAAAACTGGCGTCGCGACCTGGAGCAGATCGGTGACGCCCCCAGCACCGAACGCCACGGACTTCTGTCCACACTGCTCGACGACCTCGATGCACAGGTGAGTTCATTGTGAGCAGACTCGACCGCGCACTGGTCGAACGGGAGCTGATCGCCACACGGTCCCGTGCGGCACGAGAGATCGCTGCCGGACGCGTCAGCATCAACGGCAGAACAGCCGCGAAACCCTCACAGGACGTGACCGAGGCAGACGACATCACTGTCACGGAACCCGACCCCTGGGTGGCACGCAGCGCGCACAAACTCCTCGGCGCCCTCGACTCCTTCTCCATCGCTGACTTCTCAGGCAGGACCGCGCTCGATGCCGGAGCCTCCACCGGCGGGTTCACCCAAGTCCTCCTGCAACGAGGCGCCAAAGAGGTCTGGGCCGTCGACGTCGGCCACGACCAATTCGATGCCGGACTCCGCCAGGACCCACGAGTCGAAGTCCGCGAGGGCCTCAACCTGCGTGAACTGGAGAGCTCGGACGTGCCGCAGGTCGAAGTGGTCGTCGCCGACGTTTCATTCATCTCCCTGCGCCTGCTGTTGGCACCTCTTCTGGCTGCCACACTGCCTGGCGGCGAACTGCTGCTCATGGTCAAACCCCAGTTCGAACTCGCCCGCGGGGCACTGGACAAACACGGCGTCGTGACCACCGTGAGCAAGCGGCGTCGAGCCCTTGACTCCGTCCTCGCCGGCATCGCCGAACACGACGCCCGCGTCGTCGATATCGCGGCCTCCGTGCTTCCCGGTCCCAGTGGAAACCGTGAGTACTTCCTGCGTGTTCGACCAGGCAAAACACGAACCGAGTCCGATAGGCTCAGCGAGGCGGACATCGCAACCCATCTGGACCAGATCATGAGAGGAGAGCCGTGAGCCGACACATCATGGTGCTGCTGCATCCCCAGCGCGAGGAATCAGCAGTGGCAGCAGTGAGCGTGTGGAAGGCGCTCCTCGACGACGGAATCATCCCAGTCGTCTTAGACGAAGAGGTCCTCGACTTCGCCGCACGCAGTTCCCACGCCGGCGTGCAGCAGGAGCTCCTCAGCCGCTGCGAGGTCATCGATCCGGCCGAGCTCGCGATCTGGAAGACCAAATGTGAACTCGTCATCGTCCTCGGCGGCGACGGCACGATCCTGCGCGCGGCCGAACGTTTCCACGGTTCCGGTGTCCCGCTCATGGGCGTCAACTTAGGCCATGTGGGCTTCCTCGCCGAGAGCGAACGTGAAGACCTCGCCGAGGCGGTCCATCGGGCCTCCCAGCGTGACTATCTGGTCGAGGAACGTCTGGCCCTCGACGTCACCGTCTGGCACGAAGGGGAGGCGATCTACAATGCCTGGGCCCTCAACGAAGCCACCATCGAGAAGACGTCGAAGGCACGCATGATCGACGTCGTCCTCGGCGTCGACGCCCGACCCGTATCGTCTTTCGGCTGCGATGGAGTCATCCTGGCGACTCCGACCGGTTCGACCGCGTACGCATTCTCCGCCGGCGGTCCCATCGTCTGGCCCGAGGTCGAGGCACTGCTGCTGATCCCGATCTCAGCCCACGCTCTGTTCACCGAACCGCTCGTCGTCAACCCCGACTCCCGCCTCGGCGTCGAAATCTCTCCGAGCAATCCCGACTTCTCCGCAGTCCTGTGGTGCGATGGGCGCAGAGCCTTGGAACTGCCCGCCGGGGCACGGATCGAAGCCAAGCGTTCACAATCACCGATCAAACTGGCCCGACTTCACACCGGTCCCTTCACCGATCGATTGGTGGCGAAGTTCCGACTGCCCGTCTCCGGTTGGCGGGGACCGATCGAGGAGGCGTAGATGATTTCCGAACTCAGGATCTCCCACCTCGGCGTGATCGCCGAAGCAGAGGTCGAACTCTCCACCGGCTTCACCGTCGTGACCGGTGAGACCGGTGCCGGTAAGACGATGTTCGTGTCTGCCCTGAGCCTGCTCATGGGCCGCAAGGTGGGTGCAGGCGTGGTTCGCAAAGGTGCGGAGAAGGCCGAAGTCGAAGGTATCTTCTCCTCCGTCACCGACTCCGTGCGCTCCCGCATCGAAGAAGCAGGCGGCAGCGCCGAGGACGAAGCGATCATCTCCCGCACCGTGGCGCAGAAGGGTCGCGCCCGCGCCACCGCCGGGGGACGCACCGTCCCGATCTCTGTGCTGACCGAGATCTCCGATGAGCTCATCACCCTGCACGGACAGTCCGAACAGCTGCGGCTCAAAGGCCCAGCCCAACAGCGGCAGCTCCTCGACGCCGCCGGAGGACCCGAACTCGAGGCCGTGGCCGAAAAATACCACGCAGCATTTGAGAACTGGCGCGAGACGCAGACTCGAGTGGCCCGGATCAAGGACAGCACCGCGGCCCGCCGGGAACGCATCCTGTGGCTCAACGGCTGCCTGGAGGCCATCGACAAGATCCGCCCGGTCCCAGGCGAAGACGAAGCCCTGACCGCCCAGGCCGCGAAACTCGGTGCTGCTGCCGAGATCACCCAGGCCGTCGGCAGCGCCCATGACCTGCTGCTGGGCAGCGAACTTGACGATGCCGGCGCCGCCGTCGACCACGTGCACCAGGCGATCAGTGCACTGACCGACGTGGAATCCGCGGATCCGGAGCTGGCCCGCATCAAGGCCGCCCTCAACGACGCGGTTCTGCGCCTCTCCGACTCCGCCGCAGAACTCAGTTCCTACCTGACCGGTTTCGACGAGCTGGGGGAGACCTCACTGGAAGAGACCGAAGCCAGAAGAGCCGAACTGGGATCACTGGCCGCCTACGGTCAGGACGTGGCCGAAGTTCTCGACTTCGAAACACGTTCAGCCCAGGAGCTGGCCGAACTCGAGGCCGATGACCGCGATCTTGGACAGCTTGACGCCGAACTCGACGAAGCCCGCAGCGCCATGGAAGCCGCAGGCCACGCACTGAGCGAGATCAGAACCGCGACCGCGGAGTCCTTCTCTCAGGCCGTGAGTGCAGAGCTGGCAGCCCTGTCAATGCCGAAGGCCAAGGTGACGTTCGAACTCACCGAACGGGAACCGGCATCCCATGGCTGCGATGATGTTCGCCTCACCTTCGCCCCACACGACTCTTCGGTCGGTGACGACATCGGCAAGGTCGCCAGCGGCGGTGAACTCTCCCGAGTGATGCTCGCCATCGAAGTCGTCCGCGCGGCAGAGGAAGCCATTCCCACTTACGTCTTCGACGAAGTCGACGCCGGGGTCGGTGGCAAGGCCGCCATCGAGATCGGCCGTCGCCTCGCGAAATTGGCTGAGAACGCCCAGGTCATCGTCGTCACCCACCTGCCTCAGGTTGCGGCCTGGGCCGACACTCACGTCACGATCGTCAAGGACGACGACGCCGAGACCGTGAAGTCCGGGGTCCGAGAACTCAGCGAAGATGAACGTGTCATCGAACTCTCACGGATGCTCGCCGGAATGGAGGATTCCTCCTCGGCGAAGGCCCACGCAGCCGAACTCCTCGACTCAGCACGGCAGGTCAAGACCGGCTCGGCGGCGCTGACATGAGAGAATGGGCGAACCATGAAAGCGCGTAGAACCAGGGAGAAGCCCACAGTCCCGACCAGGTCTGGCCCGGCTCCTGCCAGACTCGACCGGCGGACGAAAGACCTCACCAAACGGTTGAGCGCAGGCGATATCGCGGTCATCAAACACGGCGATATCGACCGGATCTCTGCCGAGGCGCTCGTGGCCTGCAAACCCGCCGCAGTCATCAACGCGGACAAGTCGATCTCCGGCCGCTACCCCAACCTCGGGCCGGGAATCATCATCGACGCGGGCATCCCTCTCATCGACGCCACCGGCCCTGAGATCTTCGATCTAGTTGATGAGAACTCCGAGATCAGCATCGCCGATGGCACGGTGTTCCTGGATGAGAAGGGGATCGCCACCGGCATCGTCCAAACCGCGGAGACAATCGCGGAGGACATGCACGCAGCCGAAGCCGGAATGAATTCCGTGCTCGTGGACTTCGTCGACAACACGATCGAATACATCCGCAAGGACTCAGACTTACTCTCGGCCGAACTCGTCGTCCCCGATGTGGCCACGAAGTTCGACGGTCGACACGTCCTCATCGTCGTCCGCGGCTACCACTACAAAGAGGACCTCGCGATCCTCGGCTCCTATATCCGCGAATACCGCCCCCTGCTCGTCGGAGTCGACGGTGGAGCCGACGCCATCATCGAAGCCGGATACAAACCCGACATGATCGTCGGCGACATGGACTCCGTCTCCGACACCGCACTGACTTCCGGGGCCGAGATCGTTGTCCACGCCTACCGGGATGGAAACGCACCCGGCACCGAACGCGTCCATTCCCTGGGCGTCGACTGCGTCGCCTTCGCGGCATCGGGCACCAGCGAGGACATCGCCATGCTGCTCGCCGACGACAAGGGGGCAGACCTGATCGTGGCTGTGGGCACACACGACACCGTGATGGAGTTCCTCGACAAGGGCCGCAAGGGCATGGCCTCGACATTCATCACGCGACTGCGGGTGGGCTCGAAGCTCATCGACGCCAAAGGCGTCTCGCTGCTGTACCGACAGCGGATCTCCAACCTGCAGCTGAGCGTCCTCATCATCGCCGGCCTCGTCGCCCTCGGTGTGGCACTGTTCGCGACCGCTGCCGGCCAGACCCTGATCGGACTCATCGGAGCCCAGCTCGACGGAGTCTTCGGATGGATCGGCTCCCTCTTCGGCGGCGACCCTGCTGCATCTTCACAATCTGCCAGCATCATTCAAGGACTGACCAGTGATTGATTTTCGTTACCATCTTGTCTCTCTCGTCTCGGTGTTCCTGGCCCTGGCGGTGGGAATCGTCCTGGGTGCCGGACCGCTGAAGGAACCGATCGGTGAGTCCCTGCAGAGCCAAGTCGACGCACTGCGAGCAGACCGCGATGATCTGCGTGCGAAGATCGATGCGGCCAACGGCAATATCGACAAGCAGAACGACTTCGTGACCTCTGCCGCCCCCGAACTCATCGGCGACTCACTCAAGGGCAAGGACGTCAGCATCATCGGCGCTCCGAAGGCCGACCCCGAGCAGGTCGAAGAGGTCACCAACCGGATCAAGGAAGCCGGTGGAAAGATCGGCGGCGATGTGTCCTTCGTGGACAACACGCTGTCACTGACCGACTCCGCTGATTTCCTCTCGACATTGCGCGACCTGGTGCCGGACCTGCCCAAGGACGATTCCACAGCGCTGCGATCTGCCCTTGTCATCGCATTGACCGGCAACGCCTCGATGTTGGAGAAGGGCAAGGATCGCGACGTCGCAGAGAAGAAGTCCTCGGCACTCTTCGACGCCTTCGTCGACGCGGGTCGGCTGCGCACCGACACCGACCACAAACCGACTCCGCTCTTCGTTGTCGTCGACGATGAGAACTCGAAGCTGGCAGAAGAGACCGAGCCCAGCCCCGATGCCACCGACGACAAAGCCAACCGCACCCTCATCACCGACTTCATCAATTCGCTGACCTCGGACTCGAAGTCCGTGGTCGTGGCCGGTGACGCCGGTTCGGCCCAGAACGGTCTCGTATCCATCCTGCGCACCGAGAAATCTCGGGCCAGCACCGTGGACGGACTCGGACTGGGTGCAGGCGCGGTCATCACCGTCCGCGCCCTCGCCGCTGGTGTGGCCGGGACCCACGGCCACTACGGCTTCTCCAAAGATGCCGAACAGATCATGCCAGGGAAGGACTGAGATGATCCGCTCACTCGTCAGCTCCGCCGTCGCCGGCCTTCTCGGATACACGGCGACCAAAGCAATCCTGTCCTCGAGTCTGCGCACCCACGACAAGGTCGTGCGCACGAATCACGCCGGCAACGACGTCTCACTCGTCGAAGGACCAGCTGTGACTGCTGGATTGGTTGCAGGCAGCCTCCTCATCGAAGCCCCACGACAGCGCGCGGCCACCCTCCTGGTGACCTCCGTTGCAGGAGGTCTGGGCGCGGTCGATGACTTCCTCGAATCGGGGGACTCGAAAGGACTGCGGGGCCACCTCAGCGCCCTGGCGCATGGCCAGCTCACGACCGGCGGGATCAAGGTCATCGGAATCCCCGCGGCCTCGATCGCCGCGGCGACGATTCTGCGCACCGGAAGAAGCCGCCACGGGTGGCTCTCCTCGAACCGAGCATCCGCCGACCAGACCTGGTTCGGTTCGACGCTCGACGTCGTCGTCACCGGAGGAGTCATCGCCGGGACAGCGAACCTGTTCAATCTGCTCGATCTGCGGCCCGGCCGCGCCCTCAAAGCGGGCCTGCTGACGCTGGCCTTCATGCCCCACAAACACGGTCTGACCTGGGCACCCGGGGCGGCCATCGCCGGCAGCAGCGCGGCGGCATGGCCCGATGACCTCGACGGATCGGTGATGCTCGGCGACACCGGTGCCAACGCACTCGGTGCGGTACTGGGTACGATTCTGGTCGAGAATTCGACACCCACGCAGCGTGCGCTAGTTCTTTCCGGCCTGGTGGGTCTCACCCTGCTGAGTGAGAAGGTCTCCTTCACCTCGATCATCGAATCCACCCCTGGACTGCGGGAGATCGACGCCTTCGGTCGCGAGGTCGTGTGAGTAAGCTGGTTCGGGTCTTCGCCTCTGCGGCGCTGCTCGTCTCGGTCATCACCCTGTTCACCCGACTTGTCGGGTTCCTGCGCTGGCTGGTGTTCTCACCCGCGGTGGGCGCCGGGTCGGTCGGCAATGCCTACCAGACAGCGAACCTGGTCCCCAACATCCTCTTCGAAGTCGTCGCAGGTGGTGCACTGGCAGGGGCCGTCATCCCTCTGCTCGCGATTCCGCTGGCGCGAGCGGACAAAGAGACAGCAGGACGGATCGCCTCGGCGCTGCTGACCTGGGCGGTCTCCGTGACCCTGCCGCTGAGCATCATTCTTGCCGTATTCGCACACCCGATTGCAAGGTTGCTGACCGGCACCAACGTTGACGTGCCTGCACAACTTGAGGCCACTGCTGTCTTCTTGCTCATGTTCTCCCCACAGCTCGTTCTCTACGGCATCGGGGCGGTGCTCACCGGTGTGCTTCAGGCGCATCGAAAGTTCATTTGGCCGGCCTTCGCACCGTTACTGTCCAGCCTCGTCGTCATCGGCTCGTATATTGCGTACAGCAACGCCGGTGGAACCGATGGCTCCTGGCAGACGCATATCGGTTGGTTGGGCTGGGGCACGACCATCGGCGTCGCCGCTCTCGCACTGCCCCTGGCGCTGCCGATGCGCACCACAGGATTGCGCATCAGACCCACCTGGAGTTTCCCACCCGGAGTCGCTCGTCGGGCACTGCGGCTGGCCGGAGCAGGCATGGCGGCGCTGCTGGCACAGCAGGCCGCGATGCTTGTGACCATTCTCGTGTCGAACCATTCCGGCGGCACGGGCACTTTCGTTCTCTTCAGCTACATCAACGCCGTATATCTCCTGCCCTACGGCGTCCTTGCGGTGACAGTCGCCACGGTGATCTTCCCCGCCCTGTCGTCCTGGGCCGGTCGGTCGAAGGACCCCGATGCCAGCGCCACGGATCGCGATGCGGCCGGAGTCGGACTGCGACGTCTGACCTCGACGACGACCGCACTGATCATCAGCATCGGCCTGCTGGGCACAGTCATCCTCATCAGTGCGGCAGGGCCCCTGCAGACGTTCTTCACCGCGATCGATAAAGCAGGCGAACAAGGAGACGCGCCTTTCGACTCAATGAGTCTGGCGATCATGGTCATGGCCCTCGCCGTGCCTGGCTGGTGTTTCGTCGCTTGGGGCACCAGAGTGTTCTACGCGCTGGAGCATTCGCGTCATTCAGCGGTGGCGACGACGACTGGCTGGGTGCTGGTCATCGTCGGAATGCTGTTGGCGTTCCTGGTCACCAACGCCGAGGGCGATGACGGACTGACTCTTGTAGCAATCTGCGTCGGCTATGCCATCGGCATGAGCGTCGCCGGAGGCTTCCTGCTGACCTCGATGAGGCGGGTGCTGGGTCCAACCGGGCTCCACAGAGTATTGCGCCGAGGACTTCTGTCATTGGTTGCTGCTGCCCTCGCCTCGGCAGTCGGTGCAGTGGTCTCCCATTGGCTGGCTGGGCCATTCGGCATCGATGCGCTGTCCTCTGTCGCCAACGGTGTGGTCTCCGCACTCATCGGCTGCGTGGTCTTCGCCGCGATCCTCGCCTTCGACAGGGGCTTCATCTCCGAGGTGCGGACGGTGCTCTCCAATCGCCGAGGCGGTCCTGACCTGGCAGAACAGACCGACCCCGCCGTACGGGCCGCCCAACCGACCTCCCCGACCGGGACCGAGTCTGGCGCAGCACCCGATCAAGGCACTGCACCCGAGCGTGAACCCGGCACTTCACCAGAGAATGAGGATGAGAGAGAGGATGAGAGATGAGAATCGTCTACGTGCTCGGAACATCGACAGGGGGAGTCGGCACCCATGTGCGAGCACTGGCCCGGGACGTCGCCGCTGCCGGCCACGAGCTCGGGGTCATCGGACCTGCCTCCACCGACGAACATTTCGGTTTCTCCTCACTGCCTGGAGTCCGCTTCGCCGCACTCGACATGGGCACCGGCATCGGTGTCCGAGACGCGGCTCTGATCCTCCGACTGCGCGAACTCATCGCCGGCTTCGACGCCGACATCGTCCACGCCCACGGCTTCCGTGCCGGTTTCGTGGCCCTGCTGGCGACACGGAGTCTGCGGGCGCGACCGCAGTTCATCATCAGCCTGCACAATCGGGCCAGCGGTCGGAGCCTACGCGGACGAGTCGAAGCCGGCATCGAAACGCTGCTGGCCAAGGGTGCGGACCTGACACTGGGAGCGAGCACCGACCTCGTGGCCCGTGCCCAGGACCTCGGCGCCAGAGACGCCCGGTTCCTGCCCGCTGCCGCACCAGAAGTACACGAGATTCCCGCCGAGGCGGCCGCTGCCACCCGTGCAGGCCTGGCTGAGGAGTTCGGATTCGGACCCGAGGCCGTCCTCGTGCTCGCCGTCGGGCGTGTCGCACCGCAGAAGAACTATCCGCTGCTTGTCAGAGCGTTGGGCCACCTCGCCGAATCGTCGGGGGAGACCTCCAGGACCCCTGAGCTTGTGTTCCTCATTGCGGGAGCAGCCGACCAGAACGTCCTCGACGAGGTGCGCGGACAGTACGAGAACCTCGCGGCCACCTCGGCGGTACCTGCCTTGCATTTCCTCGGCCCCAGAGACGATATCGCCGAACTCAACGCGGCCGCGGATCTCTACGTCCTCACCAGTGTCTGGGAAGCCCGTGCCCTCGTGTTGCAGGAGGCACTGATCTGCGGACAGGCCATCATCGCCACCAGCACCGGTGGCACGACGGAGCTCGTCGGTGATGCGGGCATTCTCGTCGCTGACGATGACGATATGGGCCTGGCCGCAGCCATCGGCGAACTGGCTGCGGATCCCGCTCGCCGGGCCGAGCTGGCCGCGCGAGCTCGGGCCCGCGGAGCCCAACTTCCCGATGAGAGGGAAGTAGCCAAAGAACTGGTGGGCATATACACGGAACTCATGCCCTCCCAGGTAGGGTAGAAGCAGCGTCGATCTAATGAAAAGGATGAGGAAATGAGCGAATCCGGCGAGGTCCACCCACTCAGCGCAGACACGAGAATTCTGCATGTACTCGCCGAAACTACGGGTCCCGTCGTCGAAGTCGCGAAACTCGCAGTGCTCGGGCATCTGCGCGCCGGCTTCAAGGTTGCGGTCGCCGCCCACCGTTCGCTGCTGGGCACATTCGGAGTTCCCGAGGATCTGGCGGACAACTTCCGCGAGATCGAGCTGGCAGCACGACGACGCTTCACCTTGGCAGATCCCAATACCGCATTCACTCTGCACAAGTACTACCAGCACGTGGACATCGTCCACGCCCACGGCCTGCACGCCGCGACGCTCGCCGGCCTGGCCTTCACCGGCCTCCCCGCCCGACTGCACCCGAAGATCGTCGCCACGATCGAGTCCTTCGATGCGGCCGGCGTCATCGAGAAGACCGGCGCCGAGATCGTGGGCCGCACCGCGACCGCGATTCTGGGCACCACCGAACCGGTCGTCGACTATTTCGGGGGGAAGGTTCCCGTGGTCGAACGCGCCGAACTCGTCCACCCGGACATCGACATCGACCTCACCGTCAGGACACCGCGTGCACAGGTGCGCAAGGAACTGGGCGTCGAAGAGGGCACCTGGATGGTCGCCAGCCCCATCGCCCTGCGTGACCACACTGCTCTGGCCACGATCCTCGACGCTGCCGACCAGATCAACACGAAACGACCCGGCCGACCAGTCGTCACGGTCCTCACCGGCACCGGCAAGGACCGGAGCACGATCGAGTCCGCCTTCGCCGACCGCCACGTCATCGTCGCCCCGGCCGGTGACCTCGTCGACGTGGCAGCCGCCGCGGACGTCGTCATCGCCAGTGAGACCATGACCGGGCTCAGCCACGAAGACCTGATGCAGCTGTCGAAGCCAGCGGTCTTCATCGGCAACCCACGACGCGCCGGCATCTGGGGTGCGGCGGCGAAGACCGTTGCCGCCGATGATACGGATGCACTTCTGAGTGAGATCAATCATCTTCTCGATGATCCAGCCGGACGCGGATCCCAGGCTGTAGCCGCCAAGAAGCGCGTCATTGACGTGAACAACGGGGCTGCGATCTCAGCGACCCTGCTTGATCTCTACGCCGAAGTCGCCGAATCGTCAGATTCGTGAGCCGGACTTTGATAGGATCAAATCCCGTGGTGAATCGAACTGGCCCAGGCGGCACAAATACGGCAAAGCACATCTTCGTCACGGGAGGCGTTGCCTCTTCGTTGGGCAAGGGACTGACGGCTTCGAGCCTCGGTCACCTGCTCACTCAGCGCGGACTCTCAGTAGCAATGCAGAAACTGGATCCCTATCTCAATGTGGATCCGGGAACAATGAATCCCTTCCAGCACGGCGAGGTCTTCGTCACCGAAGACGGTGCTGAGACCGACCTCGACATCGGTCATTACGAGCGCTTCCTCGACGTCAATCTGGACGGTGCGGCAAATGTCACGACCGGACAGGTCTACTCCTCGGTCATCGCCAAGGAACGTCGCGGCGCCTACCTCGGCGACACCGTTCAGGTCATCCCGCACATCACCGACGAGATCAAGTCGCGGATGCGGGCTCAGGCCGAACGTCCCATCGATGAGCGTCCCGATGTCATCATCACCGAAATCGGCGGAACCGTCGGTGACATCGAATCCCAGCCGTTCCTCGAAGCCGCACGACAGGTGCGTCACGACATCGGCCGCGACAATGTGTTCTTCATCCACGTGTCTCTGGTTCCCTACCTCGGGCCCTCGGGCGAGCTGAAGACGAAGCCGACCCAGCACTCCGTGGCGGCACTGCGCTCGATCGGCATCCAGCCCGACGCGATCGTGCTGCGCTCCGACCGGGAGCTGCCGGATTCGATCCGCACGAAGATCGCTTCCTCGTGTGACGTGGAATCCGACGCTGTCGTGTCCTGCGTCGACGCTCCCAGCATCTACGACATCCCGAAGGTCCTCCACGACGGAGGCCTCGACGTCTATGTGATCCGTCGCCTCAACCTTCCTTTCCGCGATGTCGACTGGACGAAGTGGGATTGGGTTCTCGAACGCGTCCACAACCCCAAGCACCATGTGCGCATCGGCATCGTCGGCAAATACATCGACCTGCCGGATGCGTACCTATCGGTCACCGAGGCGCTGCGAGCCGGAGGCTTCGCCAATAACGCCAAGGTCAAGGTCGAGTGGATCGCCTCCGATGACTGCGACACCGAGGCCGGTGCCCGTGAGCGTCTGTCCGGCCTCGACGCGATCTGCGTGCCCGGCGGCTTCGGCATCCGCGGTATCGACGGAAAACTCGGCGCACTCGAGTACGCTCGCACGACCGGCATCCCGACCCTGGGTCTGTGCCTGGGTCTGCAGTGCATGGTCATCGAGTATGCACGGAACGTCGCCGGCATCGATGACGCCTCATCGTCAGAGTTCGACCCCGATACACAGGTCCCCGTCATCGCGACGATGGCCGAGCAGCTCTCCATAGTCGAAGGCGAAGGCGATCTGGGCGGAACCATGCGCTTGGGCACCTACGAGGCGAAACTCGACGAAGGAAGTGTCGTCGCGGGAGTCTATGAGTCGACGCTCATCTCCGAACGTCACCGTCACCGCTACGAGGTCAACAACTCCTATCGTGACGATCTGGCCAAGGCCGGTCTGCGCTTCTCGGGCACCTCACCCAGCGGTGAGCTCGTAGAGTTCGTAGAGCTGCCGGAGTCCGTGCACCCCTACTATGTGGCGACTCAGGCTCACCCCGAGCTCAAGTCACGTCCGACCAATGCTCATCCGCTGTTCGCCGGACTCGTGGCAGCGGCACTGAAGGCTCAGAAGTAGTTAGGACTCACGTGAGCGATCTGCGCGACGAAGCCTATACGCCGAATATCACCGCATCCGACGTGGTCTACCACGGGGCAGTGTGGAACATTCGGCGTGAGACCTTCGATCTGCCTGAGGCAACCGGGTTGGTTCGCGACATGATGGCTCACACAGGTGCTGTGGCCATCGCGTGCGTGGATGAGCAGGAGCGGATCCTGCTCATCCAGCAGTACCGCCATCCCGTCCGGGCCAGGCTTTGGGAGGTCCCCGCGGGTCTCCTTGATGTGCCCGGTGAGGATCCCTTCGATGCCGCCCAGCGTGAGCTGGCTGAGGAAGCCGATCTCCGTGCGGCACGGTGGGAAGTCCTCACCGACTCCTGCCTGACCCCTGGCGGCAGCAGCGAATCCATCCGCCTGTACCTGGCCAGGGACTTCGAGCTCATCGCCGACGAGGACCGGCACGAACGCAGCGAAGAGGAAGCCGGCTTCAAATTCCGGTGGGCCAGCCTCGACGAGGCCATGGACGCGGTGTGCGCGGGCGAGATCACAAACTCGATCGCACAGCTGGCAGTCCTGCAGGTGGACCGCATCCTGCGTGCCGAAGCCGCCGGGGAACCCACCCGGACCCGCAGCGTCGATGCACCGCGCCGTCTCATCGACGGCCGTGCCGATGCAGCAGTCGCTGCGGGCACTGCCGAGGCAGACACGGCAGACACTGCCGGCGGCGCTGACCGACCGCGAGCCTGAGGGCTGACCCATGGCCCGGCACGGTGCCGAACTGCTCCCGGAACTGCCGCAGTCCCTGGCGCGTGCCTTCGAAACATACCTGAACTCGCTGCGCTTCGAGCGTGGGCTGTCACGAAACTCCATCGACGCCTATGCCCGTGACCTCGCCAGGTACGGAACCTGGCTGAACGGGCAGGGGATCGGCCGCCTCGGTGAGGTCGAACGGAGCCATGTCGAGGCCTTCGCTCTCCACCTGCACGATGAGAACCTGGCGCCACGGACCCGTGCGCGGGCACTCGTCGCGGTGCGCCGGTTCCACGGATTCGCCCTCGGCGAGGGACTGGCATCCACGGACCCGGCCTCAGAGGTCAGCCCGCCTCAGGAAGGGCTGCGTCTGCCCAAAGCCCTGTCTCTGGACGATGTCGAGGCGATGCTGGCCACGACAGGCGGTGAAGAGCCCGCACAGATTCGGGCGGCTGCACTGCTGGAGCTGCTCTATGCGACGGGCGCACGGATCTCCGAGGCGGTAGGCGTCGACCTGGACGATCTGGATCTCGAGACCAGCCTCGTGCGCCTGTACGGCAAAGGCGGGAAGGAACGGATCGTGCCCTTCGGCTCCCACGCCTCGACAGCGCTGGGCGCCTGGGTGTCACGGACTCGACCGAGCATGGCTGCGAAGGCCAGAACATCGGCCCCGGCCGGTGCCCTGTTCCTCAACGCGCGGGGGACCCGCCTGTCGCGCCAGACCGCGTGGCAGATCGTCAAGGACGCCGGGGAACTCGCCGGCATGGAGGCCGAGGTGTCTCCGCATACGTTCCGTCACTCCTTCGCGACACACCTGCTGGAGGGCGGGGCCGATATTCGCGTCGTCCAAGAACTGCTGGGCCACGCCTCAGTCACGACCACGCAGATCTATACGAAGGTGTCAGAGGAAACATTGCGGGAAGTGTACGCGACCTCGCACCCCCGGGCACGGTAGGGTTGGAGCAGAGAGCAACGAAAGGTGGCCATCCGAGTGATGAATACGCAACAGGCATTGGATATTCCCAAGTCGAAATCCACTGCACCTGAGCAGCAGGACTTCGACGAACCAGCACCGCTGGACACTCATGGGCCTGCCCGCATCATCGCGATGGTCAACCAGAAGGGCGGGGTCGGCAAAACGACCTCGTCGATCAACCTCGGCGCCTCGCTGGCCGCCTATGGACGCAAGATGCTCCTCGTGGACTTCGACCCGCAGGGCGCCTTGTCCGTCGGTCTGGGCGTCAACCCCTACGATCTCGAAATCAGCATCTACAACCTGCTGATGAATTCGCGGATGGATCCACACGAGGTCATCGTCGGCACCGACTTCGAGAACATCGACATCCTCCCGGCCAACATCGACCTCTCCGCTGCCGAAGTCCAGCTCGTGGGCGAGGTTGCCCGTGAGCAGATCCTGTCCCGCGTGCTGTCCAAGGTCGCCGACGAATACGACGTCATCCTCATCGACTGCCAGCCCTCGCTCGGTCTGCTCACCGTCAACGCTCTGACCGCGGCACACGGTGTCATCATTCCGCTCGAAACCGAGTTCTTCGCCCTCCGCGGTGTCGCACTGCTGGTGGAGACCATCGAGAAGATCCAGGACCGGCTCAATCCCTCCCTCGTCGTCGACGGGATCCTGGCCACGATGTTCGACTCGCGCACGCTCCACTCCAAAGAGGTCATGTCGCGTGTGACGGAGGCCTTCGACGACAAGGTCTTCGACACGGTCATCAACCGCACCGTGAAATTCCCGGACGCCTCGGTCGCTGCCGAACCGATCACGAGTTTCGCCCCCAAGCACGCCGGCTCGGAAGCCTACCGCCGCCTGGCCAGGGAGCTCATCGCCCGCGGAGGCGCGCCCTGAGCGAGACCGTCAGTGAAGGGTTCCAGGTTGAGCTGGAGAACTTCTCCGGTCCCTTCGACCTGCTCCTCGGCCTGATCTCCAAACGTCGTCTCGACGTCACGGAGATCGCCCTCGCCGAGGTGACCGATGAGTTCATCGCCTACACGACCGGCCTGAGCGAACGAGCCGGTGCCAAGGTCGGTTCAAGCCTCGCCGAGATCTCCCAGTTCCTCCTGGTCGCCGCCACCCTGCTGGACCTCAAGACGGCACGTCTGCTGCCCAATGAGGACGGCGAAGAGGAACTCGACCTCGAACTGCTCGAAGCCCGCGACCTTCTCTTCGCCCGACTCCTGCAGTACCGAGCCTATAAGTCCGTGAGCAGATTCTTCGCCGAGGCTATGGCCGCCGGATCGATCAGGGCCCCGCGCAGCGTCGGACTCGAACCGGAGTTCCAGGACGTTCTGCCACCCCTTGAGATCCACATCGGCCCAGGTGAGCTGGCCGGACTCTACGCGACCGTGCTCCAACGTGACCACACGCCCCCGAGCGTCGCGGTCGACCACATCCACCTGCCCCTCGTCAGCGTCTCCGAACAGCGCGGCCACATCCTCAGCCTGCTGCGTGCCGGAGATCTCGACTTCCAGAAACTGCTTGACACCGCCGACAACACGCTGGTCGTGGTGGCCCGATTCCTGGCGCTGCTGGAACTGTTCAAGGTCGGCCTCTGCGACTTCGCCCAGGAGGAGCCCTTGGGCCCGCTGCTCATCTCGCGCACCGAGTCCACCGATGACGGCGTGGATCTGCGCACCGAGGGGGAGTGGGACGGTGATGCCGAACTCGAGGAGCCGGACGGCGCGGCTGAGGTATTGAACGCCGATGTTGAGGCGCTGGGCGACGAGGCCGATAGCGTGCACGATGAGGAAGAGGGACCTGCATGATCGACGATGAAATCCTGGCCGGGATCGAAGCGGTCCTCATGATCAGTGACTCCGCCGTCTCGGCCAATGAGCTAGCCAGCGCCCTCGGGCTCGATGAGGACACCGTCACCGATGCCATCGCCGAACTCAAGGCCGACTACGACGGTGGGGACGGCGGCAGGAGGCAGCGCGGATTCGAGATCCGACTGGTCGCCGGGGGGTTTCGAATCTTCTCTCGCGGGGACTATCACGAGATCGTCAAGGACTTCCTGACCTCGGGGCAGAGCGCGAAACTGTCCCAGGCCGCGCTCGAGACCTTGGCCGTCATCGCATACCGGCAACCGATATCGCGGCCGCGCATCGCAGCCATCCGCGGGGTCAGCGTCGACGGTGTCATCCGGACTCTGCTCCTGCGCGGACTCATCGTCGAAGCGGGGAAGGAAGAGACCACCTCGGCGCTGCTCTACACCACCACTCACCAGTTCCTCGATGCGCTGGGAATGAACAGCATCGATGACCTGCCGGAGATCGCTCCGTACCTTCCCGAGGACTCAGATGTCGCCGAATTGGGAGCTGACAACTCAGAAGTTCTGGCCTCTGTCGAAGATGAGATGGGCGATCTCGACGACGAGATGTCACGAGTTGACGATTGATTTGAGAGAATGGAGTTTATGAGTCCATACCGTGATCCCCGAGCGCCAGGCGGGCGCAACAATCGTCCGACCCGAAAACAGCGTTCCAGCACCTCATCCAAGGGGGGCAAACACGTGCCGACCGGCACGGGCGATAAGTCAGATGCCCATGTCAGCGGGGGTGTGAGACTCCAAAAGATCCTCGCCGAGGCGGGCCTAGGCTCACGTCGTGCATGTGAGCAGCTGATCCTCGACGGACGGGTCGAAGTGGACGGTTCCATCGTGACCGAACTGGGCACCCGAATCGACACCGAAACCCAGGCCGTGCACGTGGACGCAGTGAGAATTTCGACACAGACCAAGAAGGTCTACCTCGTGTTGAACAAACCGGCCGGAGTCGTCTCCACGATGAGCGATCCGGATGGTCGACCCTGCCTGGCCGATTACGTGAAGAATCACGTCGAGCGTCTCTTCCACGTCGGACGACTCGACACCGAGACCGAGGGCCTCATCCTTCTGACCAATGACGGGGAGCTGAGCAACCGACTGGCTCACCCGCGCTACGAGATCCCGAAGACCTACCTTGCTCAGGTCAGGGGACAGCTGGCCAAGGATGTGAGCTCGCGTCTGAAGGCCGGCATCGACCTCGACGACGGCTTCGTCAAGGTCGACGCGTTCAAGCTCGTGGACTCGACGCCAGGCAAGTCCGTGGTGGAACTGACCCTGCACTCGGGGCGTAACCGGATTGTGCGCCGACTCCTCAAGGAGGTCGGCAATCCCGTCGAGCGTCTGGTGCGGACCAAGTTCGGTCCCATCACGTTGGACGAACAGCGACAGGGCAAGATCCGCCCCCTGCGTTCGGACGAGATCGGCGAGCTATTCGAGGCCGTCGGCTTGTGAGAATCCACATCATCGGCACCGGTTTGCTGGGCGCAAGCCTGGGACTAGCGCTGAGTGCACAGAAGTACCAGGTCAGCCTCGAGGACACCTCACCGACGGCCCAGCAGCTGGCAGCCGACCTGGGTGCAGGGACGGTCGCCTCCGAAGTCACCGATGCCGAGGATCCGCAGATCGTCGTCATCGCCACCCCACCCGACGTTGCGGCCCACACCATCGCCACAGCGTTGGCGACCTACCCGAATGCCACCGTGACAGACGTGGCAAGCGTCAAGACCAGCCTGCTCGAATCGGTGCGCGAACTTGTCGAACGCAGCGATCTCGACCGCTACATCGGGTGTCACCCGATGGCCGGTCGGGAGAAGTCGGGAGCGATCGCCGCCCGGTCGGACCTATTCACGGCTCGACCATGGGTGATCTGCTCGGATGAGGACACACCACAGGACCGCCTCGGCGAGATCGTGGCCATGGCGGAAGCCACCGGTTCCTCGGTCATCCACCTCGATCCACGCATCCACGATGCCGCGGTCGCGAAGGTTTCCCACGTGCCGCAGGTCATCGCCTCACTGGTCGCCTCCCAGCTGCGTCATGCGCCACTGGAAGAGGTCGCACTGGCAGGGCAGGGGCTGCGTGACGTGACTCGGATCGCCGCTTCCGATCCACGGTTGTGGACGCAGATCCTGGCCGGGAATTCCGAGGAGATCCGCTCCGTACTGCTGGATCTGCGGACCGAGCTCGACGAAATCATCACGGCTTTGGAACTGGGTCCGGGATCGACCGGTGCGTTGGCCAGGGCCATTGCGTTGGGCAACGAAGGGCACGAGCGGATCCCGGGTAAGCACGGACAGGCGCCGACCAAATATGCTGTAGTTACGATCCTGGTTCCCGACACCCCGGGAACCCTGGCCACACTGTTCAAGGACATCGGTGACCTGAACATCAACGTCGAGGACTTCCGGATGGACCACGCGCCGGGGCAGAAGCTCGGAATCGTCGATGTCTCCGTGGTGCCGGCCACCCAACAGGAACTTGAAATCGGTTTGTTGTCGAAGGGATGGCAGATTCCCGAATCCGCCATCGAGAAAGAGGGAATTGCATGAGCGTCGTCGCCATTGACGGACCAAGCGGGGTCGGCAAGTCGAGCACCGCGAAGGAAACGGCCCGCCGATTGGGCTACAGCTACCTCGATACGGGTGCCATGTATCGCGCGATGGCTTGGCTGTGCCTCAACCGGGGCGTGACCGACCCGGTCGACGTCCTCGAACAGGTGCGCGGGGTTGATCTGGAGATCTCCATCGATCCGGACGAATTCTTCGTCTCCGTCGACGGAATCGACGTCAGCGAGGAGATCCGTGAACCCGAGGTCTCGGAGAACGTGCAGACCGTGTCTGCCGTCGTCGACGCCCGCGAAGAGCTCATCGACATGCAGCGGACCATCATCGCAGGCGCACCCGAAGGCATCGTCGTCGAAGGCCGTGACATCACGACCGTCGTGGCTCCGGATGCCGAGGTTCGCATCCTCATGACCGCCCGTGACGAGGTCCGCGTGGCCCGTCGAGCCAAGGAGCTCCATGGCAACGCTGACGCCGAGGCTCTCGCCGCCACCCAATCCCAGGTCACCGGCCGTGACGCCAAGGACTCAGCGACAACGAGTTTCCTGGAAGCCTCCGAAGGCGTCTACACACTCGATACCAGCGACATCGATTTCGACCAGGTGGTCGAAACGGTGCTGCAGCTGGTGAAGGACTCACAATGACTGAATCAGAATTTCACGAGAACCCGGATGAGCATCTGGCCGAACGTCTCGAGAGCATCAGCGACGAAGAAGCCGAGAAGAGGGCGACAGCCCTCGAAGCTGGCCTCCAGAGCTATGACCTCGAAGATGAGGACCGGGCACTGCTCGACGCCTACGGCTTCGACGTCGAGGAAGAAGAAGCTCGGGGTGCTGACCCTGTCCTGGCTGTCGTCGGTCGACCCAATGTGGGCAAATCGACCCTGGTCAACAGGATCCTCGGCCGCCGCGAAGCCGTGGTCGAAGACGTTCCCGGAGTCACCCGTGACCGGGTGAGCTACCGGGCGGAATGGAACACCAAGGAATTCACCCTCGTCGACACCGGTGGATGGGACTCGGATTCCAAGGGCATGGCCTCTCGCATCGCGATCCAGTCTGAGATTGCGGTCGATATGGCCGACGCTGTGGTCCTCGTCGTGGATGCCACGACCGGACCGACCGCGACCGATGAACTGGTCGTGAAGATGCTGCGGAGGAAGAAGAAGCCCGTCATCCTCGCCGCGAACAAGGTCGATGACGAACGCGGCGAGCTCATGGCCGCCGAGCTCTGGGGCCTGGGCCTGGGACAGCCGTGGACGGTGTCCGGGCTGCACGGTCGCGGAGTTGCTGACCTCCTCGACGAGGTGCTCAACATCCTGCCCGAGGTCTCTGCCGTCGAAACCCGGGTCGAAGAGGGCGGACCACGCCGAATTGCCTTGGTGGGCCGCCCGAATGTCGGAAAGTCCTCCCTGCTCAACCAGCTGATGGGCTCCGACCGTGTGCTCGTTGACAATGTCGCAGGCACCACCCGCGACCCGGTCGACGAACTCATCGAGCTGGGTGACAAGCAGTGGCGTTTCGTCGACACAGCCGGCATCCGCCGTCGTGCACATCAGGCCAGTGGCGCTGATTTCTATGCGGCTCTGCGTACGCAGACAGCGTTGGAGCGCGCCGAGCTGGCTCTCGTCCTCCTCGAGGTTCAAGAACCGCTGAGTGAGCAGGACGTCCGTATCGTCACAACCGCCGCCGAGGCTGGTCGTGCCGTGGTCCTGGCGTTCAACAAATGGGATCTGCTTGACGACGAACGTCGCTACTACCTCGAACGCGAGATCGAAAAGGACCTGGCACACGTGGCCTGGGCCCCGCGAGTGAACATCTCCGCTAAAACGGGTCGCCATGCCGACAAGCTCGTACCCGCGATGGAGACGGCACTGGAGGGATGGGACACACGCATCCCCACAGGTCGACTCAACGCCTTCCTCGGCGAACTGGTCGCCGCGAATCCCCACCCCGTGCGTGGAGGCAAGCAGCCCAGGATCCTGTTCGGGACCCAGGCACAGTCTCGTCCACCGAAGTTCGTGCTCTTCACCTCCGGTTTCCTCGATCCGGGGTATCGTCGTTTCATCGTGAGGCGTCTGCGTGAGACGTTCGGGTTCAAGGGAACCCCCATCGAGGTGTCGATGCGCATCAGGGAGAAGCGGAAAGGGCGCTGAGTGAGCGTTGAGGGGCAGACCCACGAACAGCCGCAGGCGCTGACTTCGGAGCAGCGCCCCTGGCATGCGAGCCAGCCTGCCAGGGTACTCGTCATCGCACTGACGATTGCCGGTCTCGCATATGCCCTGATGTTCTTCAGAGGACTTCAGGACATCGTCGCTCCGGTGTTTCTGGCGCTCAACTTCTACATCGTCGTCTACCCGCTGCAGAGGTACCTGACCCGGCTGAAGGTACCGCGTGCAATCGGTGCCACCATCTCGGTCCTCATCGTGCTGGTGATGATCTTCGGCTTCTTCGGGCTCACAGCGTGGTCTGTCGCCGAACTCGTGATCCTCATCCCCAGCTACGGGGAACGGCTCGTTGCCACCTATCAGAGCGCCTTGGCGTTCCTGTCCGATATCGGTGTCACCTCCTCGGTGCTCGAAGCGCAGTTCAAGCAATTCAACGTCAAATCCCTCATCGACGCCGTCTACCCGCTGTTGACCAACGTCTCAATGGTTGCGGGCCTGCTCACCACTGTGGTGATGGCGGTGTTCTTCGTGGCCATGGATTCCATGGGCATCGACAAACGTATGCTGATGCTGCTCGACGCCAAGCCCTCGCTCTCGGCCTCACTCGGCGGCTTCGCCCGCGGCGTCCGACGTTACTGGATCGTGGCGACGGTCTTCGGTCTCATCGTTGCTCTTCTCGACGTCATCGCTTTGGCGATCATCGATGTGCCGCTGATCTGGGTGTGGGGTGTGCTCGCGTTCCTGACGAACTACATTCCGAACATCGGTTTCGTCATCGGCCTCATTCCTCCAGCACTGCTCGCGCTCGTCGATGGCGGCTGGCAGGCGGGCTTGTGGGTCGTGATCGCCTACAGCGTGCTCAACTTCGTCATCCAATCGATCATCCAACCGAAGTTCACGGGGGAGTCGGTCGGAGTCACCCCACTGGTGTCTTTCCTGTCGCTGCTGTTCTGGGTGTGGGTGCTCGGATGGCTCGGTGCACTCCTCGCACTGCCTGCGACACTTCTGTTGAAGGCGCTGCTCATCGACGCGGATCCGAAGGCGAAATGGGTGAACATTCTGCTCGCTTCGGACCCGGGAACCGCGAACACATCGACGAAGGTCCCTCCGGTGTCACCAGCGTCCGAAACATTGGGCGACACCCTTGGATCGCCTTTGGAGAAGTCTGATTCGGAGGGTTCGGCGGACTCGGCGGGTGAAGGTTCGGCGGCTGAGGATGAAGCCTCGACGACGACCCCGGTCGAAGGCGAGCAGGACACGTCCAAGCCCACGAGCTGACTCGAAGTGTCGGCAGGCGAAGTCGCCGGCAGACGCTACCGTGCCTCCGACTGTTCTAGGTCTCAGGTACAGGGACCAGATACAGGGACGAAGAATTGTTCGATCGATTACGTCATGACTCTCGCCTCGTATGCTGTGAGTGGTTAGCATGAGGTATGGCGACCTTACTGAATATTCATCCTGAGAACCCACAGAACCGAATGATCGACAAGGCCGTGGAGATTCTGTGGAACGGCGGACTCATCGCCTACCCCACAGACTCGGGCTACGCATTGGGCTGCGCTTTGGACAATAAGTCCGGAATCGAACGGATCACCCGAATCAGACAACTGGACGCGAAGCATCACTTCACACTGATGTGCCGAGACTTCGCACAGTTGGGGCAGTTCGTCATCGTCGACAACTCGGACTTCAGGGTCATCAAGTCAATGACTCCGGGACCCTACACGTTCATCATGAAGGCGACGAAGGAAGTTCCACGTCGCATGATGCACGCCAAGAAACTCTCGGTCGGCGCACGCATTCCGCAGAATGTGACAGCTCTGGCTCTCGTCGAAGCAATGGGCGAACCCATCCTGTCATCGACCCTGCTGCTTCCCGGCGCCGAGGACCCGCTGACCCAGGCAGACGACGTCGTCGATCAGATCGGCCACGAACTGGACGTCGTCATCGAATCCGGAGTTCCGGGAAACGTCCCGACCTCCGTCATCGACTTCACCGGACGGGAACCAGTCGTGGCACGAGTCGGGGCGGGAGACGTCTCACGGTTCGAATGAGCCGCAGCGTTCCTTCAACCTAAGCCAGCGGCGATTCGACCTGTGTTGCTCCGTCACGTTCGCGGAGCATCACAGGTCGAAGTCGTCAGCGAGCTGATTGCGTGGGGAGCCGTGTGCGGGCTGTTTGCGTACGCGGGCTGTTTGAGCACGCGGGCTGTTCGCGCACGCCGCGCTCACAATCCCAGGTAGGCCGCCTGCACTTGCGGATTGTCGAGCAGCTTCTCGGCATCACCGGCAAGCACGACCCGTCCTTCTGCCAGCACATATCCACGGTGAGCGATTGCCAGTGACGCCTTCGCATTCTGCTCACTGAGCAGCACGCCGATTCCGTTCCTGTTGATCTGTGCGATCGACTCGAGCACCTGCTCGACAACCAGGGGAGCCAGTCCCATGGACGGTTCGTCCAAGATCAGCAGACTGGGGTCTGACATCAGCGCACGACCGATCGCCACCATCTGCTGCTGTCCACCGGACAGGGATCCTGCCGGTTGGGCTGACTTCTCCTTCAGAATAGGAAACAGCTCGAGCACTTCGCTCAGGATCTCCTCGGTGCGGGTGCGGTCCCTGTGCGGGTACGTGCCTAACCGGAGGTTCTTCTCCACCGACATCTTCCCGAACAGGTGTCGCCCCTCGGGACAATGTGCGATGCCGCGTTTGACGATGGTGTTCGGGCGCGTTCGTTGGATCGTCTGCCCGTTGTATTCGATCGTTCCCGAACGAGTGCGCAGAAGTCCGCTGATGGTCTTGAACAAGGTGGTCTTTCCCGAACCGTTGGCACCCAAGATCACCGTCAACTCACCGGGCTGGGCAGTGATGCTCACCCCGTGCAGCACGTTGGTCGCGTCATACCCGACGCTTATGTTCTCCAGCGAGAGCATCAGTTCTCCTCATTCTGGGTCGATCCCAAGTAGGCGCGAATCACGTCCGGATTGCTCTGGATCTCCGAGGGGGAGCCGATCGCCAGCTTCTGACCGTGATCGAGAACGAGGATCGTGTCCGCAAGCCCCATAATCATCGACATCTTGTGTTCGACCAGCAGCACCGACACCCCGCGACCGGGCAGGGAGCGAATGAGATTGCCGAAGTCCGTCGTCTCCTCCTCGGGGATGCCTCCAGCCGGTTCATCGAGGAGTATCAGTTCGGGCTCGGTTGCCAAGGCCATGGCGACAGCTGTGCGCTTCTGCACTTCCTGCGGGACATTAGACGCCAGATCGTGGCGGAATTCGGAAACACCGCAGAATTCGAGTGCCTCGAGAGCTTTGTCATGGTTGAGTGCGGATTCGCGGCGATGTCGCGGAGTATGGAAGATCGCGTCGAAGACATTGGACTTGGAACGGACGATGCGACCAGCTAGGACGTTTTCCAACAGTGTGGAGTCGTCGAAGAGGTGCGTCGTCTGGAATGTTCGTGCGATTCCTCCGCTGACCGAGTTGTGCGGTGACGAGTGGGTGATATCGCGACCGTTGAAGGATACGCTCCCAGCGGTGGGGCGGTAGAACCCGTGGATGAGGTTGAACAGCGTTGACTTGCCGGCCCCATTCGGGCCGATCACGGCAGTGATCTGTCCTTCCTGCACATCAAGATCGACGTTCTTCACGGCATCGAGTCCGCCGAAGCGTTTTCCGAGGCCTCTGATTTCGAGCAGCGTCACTTCTCCTCCTCCTCGGTAGTGGTGATGGTGTCTGCAGCAGTTCCCCGGCGACCAGCAGCGTCGGTGCCGGTCGAACCCCTAGCAGGAGTGGATCCGTTTGCCTGGTCAGAGTCGTTCGCTCCAGCAGAACCATCCTTGCGGGCAGATCCGATTCGTCGCTTTCGCGCTCGCTTGTCGATGAACCCTCCCAGATACCCCACGATTCCACGGGGCGCGAAGATCACAAGAGCGATGATGATGGGGCCGAGCACGATGAACCGGTAAGCCTGGAAGTCTTGGAAGAGTTCGAACAGGAAGGTCACGATCATGGTGCCCACGAGCGGTCCAGCGACGGTGCCCATTCCTCCGACCAGGATGAACATCAGGAACTCGAAGGTCTTGTCTACGGTTGCAGCGTCCGGGCCGATGAAGCCGACGACGGAGGCGTAGAGGCCACCGCCGATGCCGCCGAAGAAGGCCGATGCGGCGAAGGCGAGTTGTTTGCTCAGCCCCACATTGACGCCGATCGCATCGGCAAGGTCTTCGCTGGTTCGGATCGTCAGCAGCGTGCGCCCCACACTCGAGCGACGGATCGCGTAGGTGATGTAGACACTTGCCAGCAGGATGATGAAGACGAGATAGAACATCGCCGTCGGATTGCTGAAATCTACGATGTCCCCAGCCTCGGGGAATTTCACATTGTTGACGCCGGAATGGGCGTGCGTCACCGACTCCCAGCGACTGATGGTCAGGTAGATGATGAAGCCGATGGCCATCGTGAAGATGGCGAAGTACTCGTCTTTCGTTCGCAGGGCGATCAGACCGGATAGGTACCCGATGGCAGAGGTGCCGACCACGCCGACGACGAAGGCCTGCCAGAACGGCCAATCGAAATCGGTTGTCAGCAAACCGACTGCATATGCACCGATACCGAAGAAGCCGCCCTGGGCCAGCGACAGCTGTCCCGTGAAGCCGAGGATGATGTTCATTCCGTAGACGGCGATCGCCGAACACAGGCCGATGGTGATCACGCGCATGATGTAATTCTCATCGCCGAAAGCCACCGGAGTCAGGGCGATGATGAGAAGCACGGCTAGGGTTCCGAGGATGCGGGGATTCTTCAGCGCATTCATCGCTGCACCGCCTTTGCGAACAGGCCCGTGGGTTTGATCGCAAGCACCGCCACCAGAACGACGAAGGCCACTGCTTCGCCGACAGCCGAAGAGATGTACGTCGAGGTCATCGTCTCCGCTATCGCAAGAGCGAAGCTGCCGACGATGGCACCTGGCAATGATCCGAGCCCGCCGAGGATGATGATTGCGAACACCTTGAGGTTGAGCGAGTCACCCATCGTGGGGGAGAGGAGGTTGATGGGAGACACGAGGCCGGCCGCGATGGTGACCAGAAGCGCGGACAGACCCAATGTCAGCATTGAGACCATGGCGGGGTTGATTCCGACCAGAGCCGCGCCGGTTCTGTCCTGCTCGATGGCTTCAATCGTCTGACCATGGATGGAGCGTTTGATGAACCAAGTCAGCAGAGAGAGCACGACGATCGCAGTCACGATGATCACGATGCGCTGTGCGGAGATCTCGGCGCCCAGAATATGCAGGCTTCCGGAGATCGGTGTCTCCATTCGTCGGAAGTCGGCGCCCCAGATCGCCTGTGCTACGGCCTGGAAGAAGAACATGGCGCCGATGGCCGCAATCATGTGATGGGTGTGCGGAGAGTTGCGCAGAGGGTGGAAGACCAAGCGTTCGAGCAGCACGCCGAGGACGAACAGGACGAGTGCTGCAATGCCGATGGCGGCCACATAGGGAACACCTACAGTGGTCAGAAAGAAGTACGTGACATAGGCGCCGAGCATGTACAGCGAACCGTGCGCGAGGTTGGGTATGCGCAGGACGCCGAAGACTAAAGTGAGACCGATCGCGGCAAGGCAGTACACACCGCCGAGCGCAACGCCGTTGAAGAGCTGTTGGATGAAAAGGGTCATGAAGCGAATCCTCACAGGACGTCAGACGGCGCCACAGCGGGGTATGAAGCTCATACCCCGCTGCGGGAAGCGCCGACAATGGTGACTAGACGGTGGTGACTACTTGGTGTCGGATACCTGGTCGACGGGAACCTTCGTGTACTTCTCGTCCTTGTTCAGATAAGTGATATCCAGGTCGGGGTTGACCAGATGGCCCTGATCCGAGATTTCGGTTGGGAAGCCGTTGACCTTGTACTTGTCATCGACCTTGCTGAGGGCGTCGGGCACTGCAGCCCGGATCTTTTCCGGATCGCTGGTTGTGCCTGCGACTTCCATAGCCTTGGCGATGATGGCGATGCTCTGATAGTTCAGCGCAGTCTCACTGGTCGCCACCTTCTTGTCACCGGCAACTTCCGCGAAATGCTTCAGGAAGTCTTTTGTACCCGGATCCTTGTATTCTTTGACGGGAAGCACCCCGACGGAGTTCGTCAGGTTCTTGAGCTTAGTCACGGTTGCCATCTCGTCGAGCTTCGCCTGGTCCATCACGAGGAAGCTGCCCTTGAAGCCCTGCTTCTTCGCCTCTTCCATGATCAGCGCGGTCGGCTGCGAGGGACCACCGACGAAGATGCTGTCCGGTTTTTCGGACAGGGCCTTCGAGACTGGGCCTGCGAAGTCAGACACGGTGGCGTAGTCAATGCTGTTGTCAGCCCCGATCTTGCCGTTCGCCTTCTTCCACTCGTCCGTGATCGCCTTCGTCCACTGCTGACCGTATTCGCTCTGGGTGCCGAGGAAAGCCAGCTTCTTCCCGCCGTGCTTCATTCCCTGTTCGGTGAACGGCTTGGCATACGACTCGAAGTTCGGCGGAATCATCATCGTCAGCGGATTGTCGGACTGCACGATTGCAGGATCCGAGGTGTACGCGGAGATCATGAACTTCGATCGCCCATCGTTGATCTGCTGGATCGCTTTGATTGCGCCGGCATTGGGGGAGACGACGACTGGGGCTTTGTCCTGATCTGCCAGTCGCTGTGCGTTGCTGGCCGCTGTGGACGGCGCATACTTGTCGTCGAGTGACTTGAGCTCGATGGTGACCTTCTTCCCATCGACTTCGAGCCCGTCCTTGTTGAGATCGTCGACAGCCATCTGAAGGCCCGTCTGAACGTTCTCTCCGTAGGCAGCGCCGCCGCCGCTCAGGGGGCCTGTATAGCCGATGACGACCGACTTCATCACCGCCGGAGTCGCCGCTTCCACCGCCCCCACCGCACGCGCCGAGTGCCAGTGCAAATGTGCCGATGACGGCCGCAGCAAGCACAGGACGGCTCGCCCTTCTCGGGATTGAGGTCATCTTTTCTCCTTTGAAAAGTGAGACGGAGCGACAGTGCTCCTCAAAATTGTCGGGATGCCTGAACGGAAGCCCGGAGCCTATCTGAACGATTATTCGATTGAGGCTTAGAATGGAACCTATACATCATCAAATGTGATGTCAATCGCTTTATAGAAATCTCTGATTCTGCTCTCGGCGTTACCGCGCTGCAACCTGGTCCGCTGCGCGGGTGCTTCTGCAGTGGTCTTTGTCGGAGTCGCCGGAGCTCGGACGGTCGCCGGAGCTCGGACGGTCGCCGGACGCAGGTCAGTCGCCGGACGCAGGTCGGTCAGGGAGCGAACGGAAGGCGGTAGGAAGCAGAGTCGAAGCAGGGTGGAGGCCGAGCGCGAGCCGAGATCCCTCTTTTTTTGAGCAAACAATCGTTCAGTAACTTTTGTGGTCTATTGTGGAAGCTGCGAGAGGGAGATCCAGGTCACTCTCGCCGCAATCTAACCACGAACCATCATTTCGGAGGAAAATCGTCATGACTCGGACAGCAATCGTCACTGGCGGCGGCCGCGGCATCGGAGCCGCTATCGCCCAGCGCCTGGCATCGGACGGAATGAACGTCGCGATCCTCGACATGGGCCCTACTGAAGACTCGGTCAAGGCTGTCGAATCCGCAGGTATGAAGGGGCTGGGAGTAGATACCGATGTCTCTGACGAAGCCTCCGTCGAATCCGCTGTGAAGACTGTCGCAGAGACTCTCGGTGCACCAACCGTTCTCGTCAACAACGCCGGCATTCTTCGGGATAATCTGCTCTTCAAGATGACCCACGAGGAATTCCAGAAGGTCCTCTCCGTTCACCTCGGCGGGGCGTTCCTGATGACCAAGGCCGTCCAGTCATACATGGTCGAAGCGAAATTCGGGCGCATCGTGTCGATGTCGTCGACATCCGCACTGGGCAACCGCGGTCAGACGAACTACTCTGCAGCCAAAGCAGGGATCCAGGGGATGACTAAGACGTGGTCGATTGAGCTCGGCAAGTTCGGAGTCACCGCCAATGCGATTGCCCCCGGTCTCATCGAAACTGACATGACCAAAGCCACCGCAGAGCGCATGGGCGTGAACTATGAGGACTTCATCGCAGCAGGAGTCGGACAGATTCCTGTGGCGCGCACAGGCAAGCCCGAAGACATTGCTCACACAGCATCATTCCTCGCCTCCGAGGGTGCCGGCTTCGTTTCCGGACAGGTCATCTATGTGGCCGGAGGCCCGAAGGACTGACCCGGAGCGAAATCTGGTCCCACCACCATCGCGGCGAACTCAGGTCCGACGCACCTCACTGAAGAAAGGCTCGTCATGCGCGAAGCAGTCATCGTCTCCACCGCCAGAACTCCGATCGGAAAGGCGTACAAAGGGGCGTTCAATAACACTCAGGCCCAGGAATTGGCGGGCCATGCCATTTCCCACGCAGTCTCACGCGCGGGGCTGGAAGGAGGCGAGGTCGAAGACGTCGTCTTCGGTGCCGCACTCCAGCAGGGCAGCCAGTCCACCAACGTCGCTCGGCAGGCGGCACTGCGAGCAGGTTTCCCCACAACAGTCCCCGGTATGACGATCGATCGTCAGTGCTCCTCGGGGCTGATGGGAATCGCGACCGCAGCGAAGCAGATCCTCTTTGACGGTCAGGAAATCGCAGTCGGCGGCGGCGTTGAGTCGGTATCGCTGGTGCAGAACGACAAGATGAACATGTACCGGGCGCAGGACCCATGGCTGGTCGAGCATGTTCCCGGAATCTACTACCCGATGCTCGCCACCGCCGAGGTGGTCGCTGAGCGGTATGGCATCAGTCGTGAAGCGCAGGACGAATATTCGCTGTCCTCGCAGCAGAGGACCGCAGCCGCTCAGGAGGCCGGCCGCTTCGACGATGAGATCGTGTCGCTGCCGACGACGAAGATCGTCGTCGACAAGGAGACGAAGGAAACCTCGACTCAGCAGGTGACCCTCGAGCGTGACGAGGGCAACCGCCCCTCGACGACGTTGGAGAGCCTGGCGGGGTTGAACCCTGTGCTCAAGCCCGGCGATGCGTCGAAGGTTCCGAGCATCACTGCGGGCAATGCCTCGCAGCTGTCCGACGGCGCTTCTGCATCGGTGCTGATGTCGAGTGATGAGGCGAGCCGCCGAGGTTTGGAGCCGCTGGGCATCTACCGAGGTATGGCAGTGGCCGGCTGTGATCCCGACGAAATGGGGATCGGGCCCGTCTTCGCTATTCCCAAGCTGCTCAAGGCGCAGGGGCTCTCGATTGATGACATCGGACTGTGGGAACTCAACGAAGCCTTCGCGGTGCAGGCACTTTACTGCCGTGAACGTTTGGGGATTGATCCTGAGAAGTACAACGTCGACGGTGGCGGTATCTCTGTCGGTCACCCGTACGGAATGACCGGTGCCCGTCTTGTCGGTCACGCGCTCATTGAAGGTCGTCGTCGGGGAGTCAAGTATGTCGTCGTCACGATGTGCATCGGCGGAGGTCAGGGCGCTGCAGGTCTCTTCGAAGTCTGCTGAGCCAATGTAGCCGGCTGAAGCAACATCATCTGGCGAGCCGTCAGAAGGGCGGTTGCTCACCTGTGTCCCAGAACCACTGCTTTGTGTTCTGAGCGGGCTGGCTGGAGAAGGGGTCGACGTATTCGGCCCAGCAAGGGGACTGGCCTTCCCCTGCAGGATCAGTCGTCGACTGCGCAGTTTGTGACTGCGTGGTCGGCGGCTTTTCTTCTGCCGTCGCGGACTTCTTCTGTCGGTCGTCTTGTCTCGGGGGAGCCTTCGCATCAGAAGGGGCAGCTCTCCTCGAGGAAGCAGCTTTCGTCGGGGCGTCAGCCGGTGGTTGGGTGGCTCCTGGCGGTGGTACATCTGTCGAGCACGCAGCCGGCGGTGGGGCGGTCGTTTGAGGTGGGGGTGTCGCGAAGTACTTGACGAAGAGCTCGGCGTGCTCGACATTGATCGGATTGTCGGGCGGTATGACCTCGGTGGTGATTCCGTGTCTGAAGATGTATTCGAGCCGCCCAGGTTCGGTCATTCTGACTGAGAACTTCCGGTCCGTCTTCGCCTGGTGGTGGAGTTTGCAGAGGTTGTGCAGGTTCCCGAATCGGGTGTGGCCACCGGTCTTTGGGCTGGCGTGGTCAAAGGGAATGATGTGGTCGACTTCTGTGAGCTCGGCACGTTGGGTGCATCCGGGCATCGTGCAGTTCATCCACTGGGCTGCCAGGGGCTGGCGGATGCTGTTGGGGATCGTGTAGCTGGTTGCCTTTGCGTCGAGTGGCGTGCCGGTCGCCGGATCGGTGAGGATACGTGTCCATGTCGATGCATACGCGGCGAGCCTGCGCGCCATGTCAGCTGGAAGTGGAGAACCGTCAGGAAGCATCCCGGCCAAATCGCACACATCTGCCTTTTCAGTGTCTACGGGTGGGGATTCGCTGTTGCTTTCCGTCTCCGGTGTGGGAGAAGCTGCTGCGCTTGCATCGTCACCGGAGGCGCCGAGGACTTCGCTGAGCAGCGTGAGCATAGGGACGGTGATCGTCGTCCGAGCCTGATGGGAGAGCCAGTATTCGTGGGTGGGTAGGTCGAGGAGAACCTCGTAACTGACGGCACATGATGATCCGTCATGCGGGGGTGAGGAATCAGCGTCGAACGGTGTCTGCGGATCGGCTCCTGGTGGCCAGAAAGCTTTACCGGGTGCCGGTCGACTGTTGTTCATGGCTTCGAAGAAGCGCGGGTCGCGCAGCCAGTAGTCGGACCCGGCCTGTCCCTGACTGGCAGTATGTTCCTGGCTGTCGCCGTCGGCCGGTGCTGACGTCTCGTCGCTCATCTGTCCGAAGGTTCGTTCGATGTAAGCGAGCATCGATTCCTCGGGCGACATAGGGACACCGTCAGGTCCTGCGAACAGGCCATCGATCGGAAAATCCGTGCTTGATGTGTCCCCGGTCGTGGTGTTGTTACTGGTGATGCGAAGTTTCAGCTGGGGTCGAGTGCGAGTGAGTATGTCGAACATCAGCGCATCGATGCCGCGATCATCGTCGAACTTCTCGTCCGGGTTCAGCTGGTCGTCGAATGCTTCGATGTTTCCCTTGTAGACGGCTCGAGCGAATGCTTCGACCCTCCTGTAGCAGGCGTGGAGTTCTGGAGCTGGCCCGGTGAGAGTGAGATAGGCGGTCCCGTCATCGCCCGTGCTGATGTCGACCCGGCGGCGGACCGCAACCTTCTCAATGGTTTCCTGTGCTGGTTGAGTCGCCGCGATCTTCAGTGCGAGAGAGCGCTTGAACGTTTCGATTGTGATGTCTGCTCGCCTGTCGGCGAGGTAGTCATCAATGCTCGGCAGGTACCGGAACGCGACGTCTCTGCAACGACGGGTCACGAAGGCGACATGTTCGATGGTGAAATCACCATCGATGCAACGCTGGTGGAACTTCGGAAGTCCGTGCACCAAAGTCATCGCAGAGGTGATGTGCTTATAGGCTCCCGACGTGGTGGCGCCGAGGAGTGTCGAATACTCGCAGATGTCTTCAGCCCAGGCGTATTGATGCGTCCAGCCATTGAACGTCGACGAGGGTTTGAATGCCGGGAAGTCTGGAAGCGGCTCCGGATACTCTCGAGCATCCCGCTGCTCACGACGCATTCTGCGGCCAGCTCCGCGGTCCTTCTTTCGGCTCGGGGCCGACGAGGCGCTCGGGGCTGACGAGGTGCCCGAGGCCGACGATGTGCTCGAAGCTGACGGAGTAGAGACAGTGGGAGATTGTTCGCCTACGGACGCAGCAGTCCCGCGATTCGCAGTCTCGCCGTCACTAGCTTCGTCACCTGCATTGTCGTTACTGTCAGCGCCGTCGTTACCATCAGCCCTGTCCTCGCTTGCTGTGCTGGCTGCGTCGGCGCTTGCCGTGGCACTCGTTGTAGAACCGTTGCGGGTGCGTTTACGGCAGCGACGAAGAACGGTCTCCGCAAGAGACGCGAAGTCGTAGGGAATCGTCAGGTCGGGGCCGGCAAGTCCGAGGTAGTGCGCAACCTCGCGGACGAAGATGCCGCTGGTGGCATCCAGCGCCGCAAACTGCGCCTGGTCGCTGCAGGCGTAGACGGCCGAAAGGTCCCTGAACGGGGAGTCCTCGTCGATATCGAGGCAACGGCCACTGGAGGCTGACGAACTGGTGTCGACCGAACGCGCACCGGAGTCCGAACTGTCGTCGTTCATGTGCTTCATTGCGTTGCCCCCTCTCCACTGCTCTGTGAAGTGCGTCTGATGGCATTGGCACCTATCTGCAGTATATCTGGTAATAGAACCGATAGATAGAGAGATTCGAATAAATAAAGAAAGAAAATAGAAGTTATGCTCGAAACTCACTATCGAGTGACCTCTATAGCATCACGAAAAGGTGCTTGTCGATCACTATCATCATCTAGATGTGCTTGTTGTTATATGCTCTCATTCGGCACTGACATGGAGGGCAGAGCCCCGATTCGTTAGACTCGGTCTGTGGCAGCGATCGACAAAGACATTCTCCGACTGGCACTTCCGGCCCTCGGAGCGCTGATCGCCGAACCCATCTTCCTGCTCTCTGACACGGCCATGGTCGGCCACCTCGGCGCCGGTGCTCTGGGATCGTTGGCGATTGCGTCGACGATCCTGCAGACCGTCCTCGGACTGATGATCTTCCTCGCCTACGCCACGACGCCTCGGGTCGCCAGGCGAATGGGTGCTGGGGATCGCCCCGGTGCCATCAATGCGGGCTTCGACGGTATCTGGCTCGCACTGTGCACCTCGGTGGTGCTCTTGGTCATCGGATTGCCCCTGCTCAAACCACTGATCGCCGCGTTCGAGCCCGGCTCCGAGATCGCCGAGGGCGCACACTCCTACCTCGCCATCTCCTGGTGGGGACTGCCCTTCATGCTCGTCGTCATCGCCGCCACCGGGCTGCTGCGCGGGCTCCAGGACACGCGCACACCACTCATGGTGGCGGCGGCCGGATGCATCGCAAACATCGGGTTGAACGCGCTCTTCATCTACGGCCTCGACATGGGCGTCGCGGGCTCCGCGCTGGGCACCGTGATCGCCCAAGCCGGCATGTGCTCCGTCTACGTGGTGATTTCGATCAGAGCGGCACGACGATTCCACGCCACGCTCCGGCCCGACTGGTCCGGGGTGCTGTCCTCGGCGAAGACCTCCGGGTGGCTGTTGGTGCGCAATGCGTCCCTGCGCGCAGCACTGATCATCCTCATCTTCCTCGCCACGGCCATGGGAACGACCGAGCTCGCCGCAATCCAAGTCGCCCAGAGCCTCTTCTTCGCCCTCGCGCTCGCCCTCGACTCACTGGCCATCGCCGGCCAGGCTCTGATCGGACTGCAGCTGGGCGCACGGAAGGTCGACGCGGTGGCCGCGATCAATCGCAGGCTGTGTCTGTGGGGCGTCGTCTTCGGCATCGTCGTCGGACTCATCCTCTTCGCAGGTGCCGGAATCATTCCCAGCGGCTTCTCTTCGGACCCGGCTGTCGTCGCACTGATGACGAGCCTGCTTCCCGTGCTCGCCCTGAGCATGCCCATCGCCGGCTATGTCTTCGTCCTCGATGGTGTCCTCATGGGAGCCGAGGACGCCAGATATCTCGCTCTGGCACAATTGGTTGCAGTGGCCGGATATGCGATTCTGCTGATTCCGATCGTCCTCTACTGGCCCGGTGCTCTGGGACTGTGGGCTGCGTTCTGCATTGGCTTCGTCGGCCTCCGTGCGCTGACTTTGGGATGGCGCGTGCGCAACCGCAGGTGGATCGCTCGGGCGGTCGAGAAAGGAACCTCATGAACGAACGTCAGAATCAGGAGTCCGCCGAGGTGGGCCGCCGGTCCGCACTCAAATCGAGGATCCGTCCGTTGAGCGCGCAGACCCCGGACGAGGTGTTTCTGCCCTTCCTCGACCTGTGCTTCAACTGGTCGATGGACAAACCGCGGATTGAGGTCGACGAGCTCCGCGAGCGTGACGATGCAGCCTTCTACTTCAAGGACTGGGGACGCGACGGTGACATCGCGGTCGCGGCCTATGCGAAGGCCCCGAACGGAAGAGAATCCTCCGAAGACTCCGCTGCCGGGGAATCCGCCCCAGAGATCGTCGGTCTCGCGTGGCTGCGGCTGGCCGCATTCGATGCCGTGATCGAGAAATCGAACGAGGCCACCAGCACCACCGCCGGCACCACCGGCACCACCGCCGAGGTGGGGTCGCGGTTCACCGGATACGGCTGGGTGGCCGCGGACATTCCCGAACTGTCGATGGCGGTCCTGCCCGAGCACCAGTCCCAGGGCATCGGCGGCATGCTCCTCGAAGTCGTGTGCACATTGGCGAAGATGAGCGGATTCCCTGCCGTCAGCCTGTCGGCCGAAGACGGAAACGGCGCGGCTCGCCTCTACCACGACCACGGATTCGTCACTGTTGGACGCAATGGGGATGCAGACATCCTCGTACGTCAGCTCAAGTAACCGAGCCAGGGCCGGACAACCTCGGCGAGGCTACAGCCGGACAACCTCGGCGAGGCCGAAGTGTCGAGGAGGACGTCCTACAGGGGTGCGTCTCGGACCGTGAACATCTTCATTAGGGTGAATGCACTTCATTATTCTTAAGCCGGAGCATGACGAGACGCAGATGTCCGTGATAGAGCTGAACCACGGGCATTTAGCACGTCGCCCGCACGATTTTCAATGATGAAATGATGAGGAGAACGCCAATGGTCACAGTCTTCAAGAACGCCAAGGTCTTCGACGGAACCAGGTTCCTCGCCGGGCTGCGAGATGTCGTCGTCGACGGGGGAGTGATCTCTGCGATCACCGAGGGCGGTCAGGGCTCACATGATGCCGGTGACAGCTATGTCGATTGCGCCGGCCAGACGATCATCCCCGGCGTCATCGACGCCCACGTGCATCTGATGAGCACAGGCGCCAACAACTCTTCGTCGTTCCATGATCCGTTCTCGCTGCAGTTCTACAACTCCGTTCAGAATATGGAGAAGACGCTCAAGGGTGGGGTGACGACCGTGCGCGATGCCGGTGGCACCGACCTCGGCGCGAAGGTTGCTATCGAGTCGGGCGTCGTCCGTGGGCCTCGCCTGTCGATCGCGATCAACATCATGTCCCAGACGGGTGGGCATGGCGACTTCCACTTGGTCTCCGGCGCCGATTCTCCGTTCCTCGCCCCACACCCGGGCCGGCCCTCAGGCGTGGCCGATGGGCTCGAAGGCGTGCAGCGCAAGACTCGCGAGCTCCTACGGGCCGGCGCCGATCACATCAAGATCTGTTCGACCGGTGGTGTGCTCTCACCGCGAGATGATCCTCGACACTCCCAGTTCACCGAGGCGGAGATCGCCGTCATCGTCGCCGAGGCGGCCGCCCAAGGTGCGCACGTCATGTCCCATGCCCAGGGCGCACCAGGAATCAAGAACGCCGTCCGCGCAGGAGTGCGCTCCATCGAACACGGCATCTACCTCGACGACGAAGCCATCGACCTGATGCTCGAGGCCGGCACCTTCCTGGTCCCGACCCTGCAGGCTCCGCAGGCAGTGATCAAGGCTGCCGAGGCTGGTTCGGCCCTGCCCCAGTCCGTGGTCGACAAGGCCCACTCGGTCATCGAGGCTCACTATGAGTCGATCGCGAAGGCCCATGAGGCGGGGGTCAAGATCGTGATGGGCACCGATGCTGGTGTCGGCCCGCATGGTGAGAACCTGGAAGAGATCAGTCTCCTCGCGGGAGTCGGCCTCTCCACGACTGAAGCACTCGCAGCCGGAACGTCCGTCGCAGCAGAACTCCTGGGCCACGACAACGTCGGCCGGATCGAAGTGGGGGCGCTCGCCGACCTCGTGGTCATCGACGGAGACCTCAGCACCCAGGACGTTAAGGGGATCGAGTCCCGAGTGAGCTCGGTGCACCTGGGCGGCGAGCTCGTCTGAGGCGAGACTTCCGGCGGCTGTGTACCGGGAGGCGAGAGGACGCCAGGTGAGGGCAGACTAACCTCACCTGGCGTACAATCGTGGCGTGAGCAATCGAAACCATCCGTGCAGCGCCAAAGGCCGGGACGACGAGTCACGATGAACCCTCTGAATTGGTCATTTCCCATCGTCGTCACCTGGCTCATCCTGTTCGGCATCATCCTGGCCCGCGCAGGCGGAACGTTCCTGCTGGGACGATTGGCGCGCAGAGGCATCCGAAAGATCGAACGCATCGATAGGATCATGTCCGGCCCGAAATACCGGAAAGCTGAGGCCGCGATCGAGCGTTATGGCGCACCGGTGATCGCCCTGAGCTTCCTCATGATCGGGGTGCAGACCGTGCTCAATCTGGCTGCCGGAACCAGCGGCATGAGCTACCGTCGCTATCTGCCCGCGCTCGTCGTCGGCGGTTCGCTGTGGGCACTGATCTATTCGACGGTCGGACTCATCGGCTTCAAGGCCTTGGCCACCGCCTACCAGGCTGAGCCTGGACTGACGGTCGGATTGGGTGCCTGCTTCGTGCTGGCCATTGCCGGCCTGCTCATCGGGCTGAAGAAGAAGGACGCGCAGACCGAGCCCGCCGCCGATAGCCCGGCGTGACCAGGCCACCCCGGCACAGCCTCGGCGGATTCAGTCGCGCGGATGTACGGTGAGCTCCTCCGTCATGTCCTCCAGCTCGATTCCCTTCGTCTCGGGCACCTTCCACCAGACGAAGAAGAACGAGAGCATCGCGAAGAACGCGTAGAAGCCGTAAGCGAAGGTCAGGCTGATATCGGCGAAGATCGGGAATGTCGTAGAGATCGCGAAGTTCGCGATCCACTGGGCTGCGGCAGCCACAGCCAGGGCACCGGCACGGATCCGGTTGGGGAACATCTCGCCCAGCAGCACCCACACCAGAGGGCCCCAGGTGGCACCGAATCCGACAACGAAGACATTCGCTGAGATCAGCGCGATGATCGACCACGGAGCACCCAACTGAGCACTGGTGGTGCCATCGGCCGCGGTGGCGAGTTCGGCGAACGAGAACGACACCGCCATCATGGCCAAAGAGATTCCCATCAGGAACGAACCGACCAGCAGCATTTTGCGACGCCCGACCTTGTCGACGAGAAGAATCGCCACGATCGTCACGACGATGTTCGTCACCGAGGTGATGACGGAGGTCAAAAGGGCACTGGACTCATCGAATCCGACCGACTTCCACAGCGTCGTCGAGTAGTAGAAGATGACGTTGATGCCGACGAATTGCTGGAAGACGGACAACAGGATTCCGATCCAGACGATCGGCTTGAGGCCGAACCGTTTGCCGATGAGGTCTTTGAAGGACTCTTTGTCTTCGCGTCGGATCGAGTCGCGGATCCGTTCGATAAGAGAATCGGTGTCGGTGACTCCGGTGAAGACACGCAGAACTCGTGCGGCCTCATCTTCTTTGCCACGGGCAACCAGGAACCGTGGGGACTCCGGAAGGCCGAGAGCCATGAGCCCGTAGACCAGAGCCGGCAGCGCCTCGACCATGAACATCCAGCGCCAGGTCTCGATTCCGAACCACAGAGGATCGGCGGCTCCGCCGGACAGCGAGGCCAAAAGCGCATTCGACAGGAGGGCCGCGAAGATACCGGTCACGATCGCCAGCTGCTGCAGCGAACCGAGGCGACCGCGCACCCGGGCGGGGGACACCTCGGCGATATAGGCAGGAGCGATGACGGATGCGGCACCCACGCCGAGCCCGCCGACCATACGCCAGATGATGAGATCCGTGACCCCGAAGGCCAGTCCCGAGCCGATGGCGGAGGCGAAGAACAGGGCCGCGGCGACGACCATGACCGGGAGTCTGCCGTAGCGATTGGCCAGAGAGCCCGCGAACCACGCACCAAGTGCGCAGGCCAACAGCGCCGAGGAGACCGCGAACCCCTTCAGCCCGGCACTGAGGGCGAACTCCTCGGCCAGGGCGTCGACGGCGCCGTTGATGACAGCCGTGTCGAAGCCGAAGAGGAACCCGCCCAGCGCAGCGGCCAGCGAGATTCCGACGATCCGGGAGTTCACCCGTTCTCGACCGTGCAGTCTGCCGTCGGGGGATGGGTCGTTCTGAGGCAAGTGGGACTCCTCCTGTGAATGACATTCGGCACCTGGTGCGAATGCGATGTCGATGAGCTGTACCCCAGGGTATGCCACTGAGAGGAAGTCCGGCACACGACTGCCTGAGAAGCCCGACTGTCCGAAAGGACCGACTGTCCGAGAAATGGGCGACTGCGGGGAGCGGAGCCGAAATGTCAGTAGAGTAAGTGCCACGTCACAGTCGACGAGCTCGGTGGAACTCGTCATCACCACTATGAGAAAGGGACCGCCGCATGGCTGTTGCCTGGTGGAGTATCATCCCCTTCGTTCTGCTCTTGGGATGCATTGCGGTCCTGCCGCTCATTCCTGCCACTGAGAAGATCTGGGACCGCAATCTCGTCAAGCTCATTGTGGCGTTGGTCCTCGGTGTTCCCATCGCCGTGTGGTTCGTCATCGGCGGAGCCGGTTTCACCGTCTCCGAAGCCTTGGTGGAGTACTTCCAATTCATCGTCTTGGTCGGCAGCCTGTTCGTGGCCTCGGGAGGAATCTTCCTCGTCGGCGACATCAAGGCCACGCCGAAGAACAATACGATCTTCTTGGCGATCGGCGGAGTGCTGGCATCGTTCATCGGCACTACTGGTGCGGCCATGCTCCTCATCCGGCCGATCCTCAACACCAACCAGGACCGCAGACACCGGACCCACACTGTCGTCTACACGATCTTCATCGTGGCCAACTGCGGAGGCCTGCTGACCCCGCTGGGGGACCCGCCCCTCTTCCTCGGGATGCTGCGCGGGGTTCCGTTCGAATGGACCTTCGGACTGTGGCCCTATTGGCTGTTCGTCAATGCGCTGCTCCTGATCAGCTTCTACGCCCTGGATCGCAAGATGTATGCGAAGGAGCCCGCCGAGGGGCTGGCGAAGGATGCGGAGTACGCCACCAAACTGGGGCTGCGCGGGGCGAGCGGACTCGCCTTCCTCGCCGTCATCATCATCGCCGTCGCGTTCATCCCCTCGATCGACATGCATGCGGTCGAATCCGGGCACGCAAGCCTCGCCCAATTCGTTCCCTGGCGAGAAATCGTGATGCTCGCCGCGGCACTCGCATCATTCCTGTTCGGAGACCGCGGTGCACGGTTCAATCTCAACAAGTTCACGTGGACGCCGATTCTGGAGGTCGGGGCGCTATTCATCGGCATCTTCCTCACGATGATGCCCGCACTGGCCTACCTCGGTCAGATTGCGCATCGGATTCCGCTCAATGAGATCTCACTCTTCGTATTCACCGGTGGGCTCTCCTCGGTGCTCGACAATGCTCCGACGTATGTGACGTTCTTCGAAATGGCCTCTCAGGTGCCGGGGGAGCCCCGAGTGGCAGGCGTCGCCGAAACTCTGCTGATCGCCGTGTCTCTGGGCGCTGTCATGGGCGGGGCGATCACCTACATCGGCAATGGGCCGAACTTCATGGTGAAATCCGTTGCTGACTCGGCCAACGTGATGATGCCCAGCTTCGGCGGGTACGTCGGATGGTCGATGACCCACCTGGTTCCGATTCTGGCCGCGATGGTGCTGCTGTTCATGACCGACGGCCTGTGGTGGAAGCTCCTCGGCGTGCTGGTGACTCTGCTTGTGCTCGGACGCGCGGGTCTGAATATGCGGCAGGGCAGGCTCGAGGCGATGAAGGGAACAGGCTCGAAGGACCGGGCGAGTGAGCCCGGCCAATGAGCCCTCGGCCCAGCGCCGGTGCCCGCGCGATCACCGGCGTCGGGCTCTATTTCAGCTGCAATGGTTTCGTGTTCGCGGCGCTGCTGCCGTGGTATCCGCTGCTGGTCCAGCGGCTGGGGCTGAGCTCCTGGGAGTTCGGGCTCGTCGTCGCCTCGTTCGCGCTCGGCGCGATCGTCTCCTCAGTCGTACCGGCGCACCTCATCTCACGGTTCGGAGCCAACGCCGTCGTCGTCGGCGGCACCGTGCTGCTGGGCCTGTCGGCTGCCACCACGGCGTGGTCGGTCAATGGGTGGATGATGGCCATCTGCCTGTTCCTCGTCGGCTTCTTCGATGCCATTGTGGACGTGGCCCAGAACGTTGTCGGCATCGGGGTGCAGGAGAGTCTGTCGCGCGTCATCCTCTCGTCTATGCACGCGCTGTGGAGCTTGGGCGGACTCGTCAGCGGTGCCCTCGCCACGATCGCCGCTGCCAATGGAATGGACATGAGACTCCACCTGGCACTGATCACGGTGGCATCCATCATCGTGATCCTGCTCGCTCGTCGACTGATCGGCGATGCCGTTCTTCGCAGCAGTTCTGCGACTTCCAGTATCGATGACATCGCCGAGGTTGATGCCGGTCCCAGCGCGGAGGCAGGTTCCAGCGAAGGCGCAGGGGCGAAGCAACCCAGTTCGAGGCGTGCCATTCTGCTCATGGCACTGCCCTTGGCCGTCGTTGCCATCTGCGGCACCGCGGTCGAGGACATAGCGAACAATTGGTCGGCGTTGGCTGCTGTCGAGTTCAGCGGGATGTCTGCTGCGACAGCTGGAATCGCCTTCAGCGTGGTCATAGGCAGCCAATGCCTTGGCCGCTTCAGCGGCGACATCCTAGTTCAGCGATTCGGGTCCGGTCGGATCGCTCGCCTCGGCGGGGGACTCATCGCCCTCGGCGGACTCGGGGCAGTCACCGCGTTCGAGCCGATCCAGCTGTTGGTCGGCCTCGGCATGATGGGATATGGCTCGGCCACTCTCGTCCCGGGTGCTCTCGGTGCCGCAGCCCACCTTCCGGGAGTGGGGCGGGCCGGAGGCGTCACCTTGGTGAACTGGATCATGAGAATCGGCTTCCTGGGGACGAGTCCATTGGTCGGAGTCATCGCCGGTCTCGGCAATCTGCGGTGGGGACTGTCGGTCCTGATCGTCATCGGTGCCGTCACCATGGTCTTCGCTGGTCGACTAGGCGGAAGGCCGTTGCGTTCAGACTGAGCGGCTGAGCGGCATTGCGGCTGTTCGGTATTGCGGCCACCAAATTGTGGACCGGGCCCGGGTCAGAAATGAGAAATGTGCCGCGACATCGAGTGAACGATATCGCGACACATCACACGGTCGGGCTAGCGGGATTTGAACCCACGACCTCTTCACCCCCAGGTGGGCGACAAGCCCTCTTATTACTCTGACCTGGGATTTCTGCGGTCCTGCGACGGCAATTTCACGTCATGCAATGCATGGGATGCATGATTCTGGTCCCGGTTTGGTCCCGGCGTTTCAACCTTTCCTAGAGTCGTGAGCGCAGTCCATGGGACTGATGCAGGGTTAGGTGACATCTAATCTGGCTTGTTCATAGGCAAGCCTGGAAGGATAGACACCATGCCACAGCCCTACCCGAAAGAATTCCGCGACGACGTCATCCGCGTCGTCCAG
>NZ_JABUYD010000025.1:0-52992 GCF_014897515.1 Brevibacterium sp. FME17 | reverse complement strand
GTGCTCTTCCGATCTAATAGCCAAGGACAGTGCGACGTGTCGTCCTGGTACGACGTAGTCGCCGTCGCCGCTGGAGCTGAACACAGCCTCGGTCTGCGAAGCGACGGGACTGTTCTGTCCACGGGCAGCAATAACCATGGCCAGTGCTCGGTCGAAGAATGGCAGCTCGGCAACGGTGGTACCGCCTGATGCACCCGAATGCAGCACTCACGCCACGCCATCGCCTCAAAGTAGCTCGCCTGGTCGTAGACGACGGCTGGCCGATCAGCGAGGTCGCCGCTCGCTTCCAGGTGTCCTGGCCGACTGTGAAGCGGTGGGTAGACCGCTACGCCAATGGCGAATCGATGAACGACCGGTCCTCGCGGCCGAAGACGTCACCGAACAAGACGAGCAAGGCGACGACGAAGCGGTGCGTGAGCCTGCGCCTGCGACTTCGCGAAGGGCCGGTCCAACTCGCGAGCAGGCTCGGCATCGCGCCGTCCACCGTGCATCGAATCCTCACGACCACCCGACTGAACCGGCTCGCATACGCCGACCGCGCCACAGGTGAACCTGTCCGCCGCTACGAGCACGACTACCCCGGGTCGCTCGTGCACGTGGACGTGAAGAAGCTCGGGAACATCCCCGACGGCGGCGGCTGGCGCTATGTCGGCCGCCGCCAAGGCGAGAAGAACCGCTCCGCCACCCCGGACAAGCCCCGCAGCAAGTGGCACAACCCCAAGCTGGGGTACGCATTTGTCCACACCGTCATCGACGACCACTCCCGCGTCGCCTACACCGAGGTCCACGACGACGAAACTGCCATTACCGCCGTCGCCGTCCTGCACCGGGCGGTCGACTGGTTCGCCGACCGCGGCGTCACCATCGAACGCGTCCTGTCGGACAACGGCGGCGCATACCGCTCCTTCCTGTGGCGCGACACCTGCGAGGCACTTTCGATCACGCCGAAGCGGACTCGTCCGTACCGGCCGCAGACCAACGGGAAAGTCGAGAGGTTCCACCGCACCATGGCCGACGGGTGGGCCTACGCCCGCTGCTACCTCAGCGAGCAGGAACGCCGCGACGCCCTGCAGGCCTGGCTGCACCAGTACAACCAGCATCGTCCGCACACGGCCTGTGGCAATCAGCCGCCCTTCTCACGATTGATCAATGTCCCCGGTCAGTACAACTAGTGAACCAGGAAGCCCCGGAGGCGATGAAGGACCGCTACCCCTACGCCAGGACCGAGGCTCAGGCTTACAACTGGCTCCGCCACATGCAGGGCAAGGCTCGGGAGATCGCCAAGGCCACCGGCGGCTACCCTGCCATCGAGGCAAACGAAGGCGAAGCCGTCACCTATCGCCTCGACCTCAGCGCAAGCCACTGGGAGGCCGGCACGGCGGAAGCTCGACTCCCATGGATGCTCGTTGGATTCGACACCATGGCCGCCGCGGACGACTTCACGGAGAGGCTGCTGAAGTGGACGCGCAACGAGCACACGTTCTACCGCGGCATTAGCCTCACCATCCACTGATCACCGCACCCACAGAGCCCCGCCGTCATGGCGGGGCTCTACTTATGCCGGGGAGATCCGCGCGAAAAAGTTCAAGGAAATCACGAGCTGTACTTGCACTCGCGCTGAGCTGGAAACACTGCGCGACACCTCCGGTACCCTCACCGGTGCACTCGTCGCCATCGCCGCAGAAAAGATGGCAACCTCCGCCGAGCACCGCGAGCTATGGCAGATGTTCGCCTGCCAGGAGATCGAAGCCCTGGCCAACGTCTTCCGCCGGTTCGGACTCGACGACGACGCCAACACGATCATCGAAGCCCACTCAGAAGGGGATGAAGGGGGCGACCTGCACTGCACCTACCAATGGTGAAGGCAACACCCGGGCGGGGTCTCTGCCCAGGAAGACCCTGCCACCCTGGCCAGCCGCCGCGCAACCACGAATCGAAGGAGCCCATCATGGTCAATGACACGATCGCGATACTCGACCCGGTCGCACCGGCGCGAAGGCGAATGCACGCGCGGCGATCCGCGCTGCGCGGTACCGGCGACATGCAGGCATACGCTCAAATGCTCGCCGACTATTTCAATGAGCTCAGTGCTACCCGAGAGCAGATGCTTTCCAAGGCACAGACCGCGCTAGCCGGTGAGCTGCCGACGGCAGCAGAATTCGCACAGGACGTTCTCGATGACGTCGCCGTCATCGACGCCGAGCTGCACCGGCTCGACCCTAGGCAGCCAGCCGACCGATGACGCCGCCGAGCAAGGGCACCGGCCACAGTGAGCGGTGCCCTTGCAGTGTTCAGTGAAAAGCAGCAACGAGGGGATGAAGTTGATGGCGTATTCGGTTGAGTCTCGACCGTGTCCTCGACGACGAGGCCGGGGAGATCCAAGCGAAAAAGTTCCAAGAGATCCGGAAAAAGGTTGCATCAAACCCATTAATTAGTTAGACTATAACTAACACAAATCACCAGCCACACCAGGAGTTGATCGCAATGGGTACAGCAGCCGCCGCCATTACCGTTTACACCAAGCCATCATGCGTCCAGTGCAACGCCACCTACCGAGCACTCGACGCCAAGGGGCTCGACTACACCACGGTCGACCTTAGTGCCGACGTGGAGGCACTTGAAGCCGTCAAGGCACTGGGATATATGCAAGCCCCCGTCGTCGTCACTACCGACGATCACTGGTCTGGTTTCCGTCCCGACAAGATCGCCACCCTCACCCAGTAAAGGTAGCCATTCCACTCGGAAGCGTAGGAGTTGGACATGAACAAACAGCGTCGCCGCCGTATCGCCGACCTCACCAGCGAACTCGACACACTACTCGAAACACTCACCGACATCCGCGACGAGGAGCAGGAGGCATTCGACAACATGCCCGAAAGTCTCCAAGACTCCGACCGCGGCCAGGGCATCCAGGATGCAATCGGCACACTCGACTCCGCCGTCGACGAACTCGGATCAATTGTCGATGAGGCCCGCAACCTCAGCGAGGGCTAGGACTTGCGTAACAGCCAAAGATTAGTTAGACTATAACTAACACAAACCACCAACCACAGAAGGAGCCAATCATGAACCCCACCACCGCGCAGCGCAAGACCACCCGCACCGTCGGCGCGAAAGAGGGACGCCCCCTCGGAGCCATCGCCCACATCATCGACGGCGATGTGCTCACCCCCGTCGCACGCAAGATCCTCGCCGCGACTCGACCGGAACTCTCGCCCATGCTCATCGACACGGTCAACGTCGAAAAGCGCGAGCAGTACCTCATCGCCATCGAGGACAATCGCCCCGCAGCCGTCAACGACGAAGGTGTCGGATGCTTCGCCACAGATGGCACCATCGGCATGTGGGTCTGCGCGGCATTCGAACGAATTGCCATCGACGTCCCCATCGACGATATCGTCGCCGCGACCACCGATGAGACGATCGACCTCGCCGACGGAATCCGCGTGTTCGGTGCACGCCTCGATTCCAACCACTTCCAGTGGTACACCACCTACACAGGCACCTATCAGCCCTAAGGTTGAGTGAGCATAAGAATAGGCCGGGACGATCACGTCCCGGCCTATTCTTATGCTCACTCAACCTCACGACAGTTAGGCCACCTGGGAGCCGGCCCCCACTGAATCGACCTCGTCATCGGCAGCCACCGATGAACCGGGCTTAGGGAACTCTAACGACTCCTTCTGCGCAGGCATCGCCGCCTTAATCGACTTCACCTCCGCCTGAGTCAACTCCACCGCCTCGGCAATGTCCTTGACCGTGGCCCCTTCGATGCTCAACATCGAACGCACCCCATCGGCCTTCTCCTCAGCCAACAGAGCACGCTCCTCATCGAACTTGGCCCGAATGCCGGAGATCTCCTTTTCCAACTTCTCCCGAGCCTTGGCAATCGCCTCATCCTGCTTCTCGTCAATGAGATCAATCTGGGCGGCAGTCTCGAAAACCGCCGTCGCACCGTCGATGAGACGCTGCCGTTTCGCCAACTCCGCCTCTTGCCTCTTCTGCGCTCGTTCCCGAGCCTCTTGCCGAATCGCTGTCTTCGTCTTCGCCATCGTGACAACCTCCCGAAATCGATCGAACCAGTCACCACCATTGTACCGACAACCACCCCCATATCGACCTAACGCCCTCCACTCAAAAACCACAGCACAACCACACCATTCCAAGCACAATTTCCAGATGACCACTCGCAAACCCAACAGCCAATTTTGCAAGCAAAATTTCCCTCCACAAACCATTCCTAGCCATCACACCTCTTGCATTACTTATGACAGACGGCTGCCGGCGGCTTATACTGATTTCATGATGTCCATCCACAAGCTCTCCGCTGGGGATGGTTACCTCTACTACATGAAGGAGGTGACCAGCGGGGATGACGTGCGTCAGCGTGGACAATCCATGTCGGACTACTACCTTGAGACAGGCAATCCCGAAGGCCGCTGGATGGGCAGTGGAGCCCATCACCTCGCCCTTGACGGACACGTCAAAGAACGGCAGATGGAGTTGCTGTTCGGCCTTGGCCTCGACCCGAGGTACGACGAACGCCTAAAAGAAAACGTAGCCGCAGCCATGGCCAACGACGGAGACATTGATAAGGCCATGGACAAGGCTCGCATTGACTCCAAGCTGGGCCGCGCCTACTACAAGTACAACCTTGACGAAGACCCATTCGTCCTATCCATTCAAGAAGCCATCGACGCGAAGAAGACCGAGCTCGATCGCGATCTTGAACCCGATGAACTGCGCGCGGCTCGGCTTGAACGCGCCGCCAAGCACTTCACCGACGAGAAGCAAAGGCCACCGGCTGATGCCGAAGAACTCACCAAGTATCTGCACGCAAAGCTACGCGGACCGTCCTCGGCTGTCGCCGGGTACGACCTGACATTCTCCCCACAGAAGAGCGTTTCTACCCTGTGGGCACTGACCGACTCCGACATGTCCAAGGACATCGAACAGGCCCACCTCGACGCCATCGATCACGCCGTGGCATGGATCGAGGAAGAAGCTATTCGTACCCGTGCCGGTGTCAACGGCGTAGCTCAGATCGACGTGAAGGACGGTATCGTCGCCGCTCGTTTCCGTCACTACGAATCACGGACCGGCGATCCTCAGCTTCACGATCACGTCGTCGTTGCCAATAAGGTCATGGGTGCCGACGGCCGGTGGAGATCTATCGACGGCAGCTTGCTCTACAAGTCCTCAGTCGCCGCCAGCGAGGTCTATAACTCACGACTGGCTGAACTTCTCCACGACCGGCTCGGCGTCCAGTTCGAGTCGCGAGAACGCGAAGGAAAGCGCCCGGTCCTCGAAGTCAAAGGCATCAGCGATGACCTCATGCGCGACTTCTCCTCACGGAGGGAATCCATCACACCAGTCCTCAACGGACTTGTCGATGAGTACACACGCCAGCACGGTCGCGCTCCCTCAAAGAAGCAAATGATGCAGCTTGCCCAGCAAGCCACACTCGACACTCGCCCCGAGAAGCAAGGGGGAAAGACTCTCGGAGAACTCCGTGAAGGTTGGACCGATCGTGCCAAACAGTTCATGACTTCCCAAGACATGAACGACCTGGTTCAGGACGTGACAACCATCGATCCTGAACGGGAGACACCGTCGATCGATGTTGATGAACTTGGCATGTCTGTCGTTGAGACCGTGTCAGAAAATCGTGGCGTGTGGTCGACTCGCCACCTCCATGCAGAAGCCCAACGGCAGCTGTCCCACCTGACTCACGGAGCCGGTGTTGACGGCGACGTTCTCGATCAAGTTGTCGCCGCTGCACGCGAGGATTGGTCAGTGCGCATCGGTGGCGGCCATGACATGCCGATCAGCAGAGACCCTTCTATTGCTAAGCAGCTACACCGCGAAGACGAGGTCGACGTCTACACCCGCCACAGGGAAGAGACCTTTACCTCGGCTGAACTTCTCCTCGCTGAATCAGAACTACTCGACCTCGCTCAAACTGACGCCGTCCCTGCCGTATCGGGCGAAACATTCGATACGGTTCTCGAACGCTACCGGGCCAAGGTTAAGGGCAAGGGCCGCGATATTTCCGACTCCCAGGCGGGTCTGTCACGCGAATTCGCCACCGGCTCCTCCATCATTACCGCAGGTGTTGGACCAGCCGGTGCTGGTAAGACAACCTCGATGAAACTGTTCGCCGAAGCCATTCAGGAACAAGGCGGCAACCTCATTGCCCTAGCACCCTCACGGCAAGCAGCATCGGTCCTTGGAGCCGAACTCGAATCCCACGCCACGACCATCGATTCGTGGCTACTGTCGAAGAAATCGACGCTGTCGACCGGTGACGTCATCCTCATTGACGAAGCCGGAATGGCAGGAACCAGAAAGATCCGCGAAGTCGCCAGGCGTGCCCAAGACGCCGGAGCTCACGTACGACTCATCGGCGACTACCGGCAACTCTCAGCGATCGAATCCGGCGGCGCACTGCGCCTGATTCACAAGATCGCCGGCGGCCCTGAACTCGAAGACGTGTTCCGGTTCAACGACCACGACGAACGCGAAGCCTCACTCATTCTCCGCGACGGAGACGAAACCAAAGGCAACGTCTTCCAGTGGTACATCAACGAGAAGCGTGCCGTCGCCGCCGACTCGGACAACGCCGTCGCCGAAGCCTACACCGCGTGGCAGACCGACACCCTTGACGGTAAAAACTCCATCATGCTCGCCGGAGATATGGACTCCGTTACCGAACTTAACTCCCGCGCCCAAGCCTTCCGCATCGGTGAAGGCGAAGTCACCACGGACACCAGTGTCCGCTCACGCGATGGCCACGACATCGGCCTCGGCGACATCATCGTCACCCGCCGCAACGACCCGAACATCCTCATTGACGAATCCTCCTCCGCGGCCAAGTTCGTCATCAACGGAGCACGCTGGACAGTCACCGACATCGGTGACGACGGGTCCATCGAGGCCACCCCGCTCGAAGCTGACGGCTCGGCGACACTGACCGCTGACTACGTCGCCAAGAACGTCCAGCTCGGCTACGCGCTGACCGTCCACCGTGCCCAAGGCGTCACCGTTGACTCGTGCCACGCCGTGCTCTCTCCCGAACTCTCCCGCAACTCTGCCTACGTAGCGATGACCCGAGGCCGCGAGAACAACATGGCCTACGTCATCACCGACGACGGCGATTCCGTCGACGTGCCCCTCGACCAAATCGGTCACAACGTTGAAGGGTCCGGTTCAGCCCACGAAGCCATCCGTGACGCCATGATCGCCGAAGTCGACCCCGTCAAGGCCTCACACATCTATCAAGATCTTGCGTGGAAGGCCGACCTCGAACGGATGAAAGACCACGTCGACGACGCCGCGGAACTCCGTGGCCTCAAAGGCGAAGTCTTCTATGGTGGAGACTCCACCGGATGGCCCGTCGTCGTGGCCAAACTCGTCGAAGGCGAACAGCAAGGATGGACACCAGCCCACATCCTTGATGCCGCACTCTGGGGCGACATCGCCGAGGCCAACGACCCCGCCTCACTGCTTGCGTTCCGACTCGGGAAGCTCGAAGACAATGCGCCGGAGATCCTTGCCGATGACAGCCGGCAGTTTAAGAACATCGACGACGAGACGCTGCAATCCGAACATAAGACGGCACTGAATCGGAAGCGCGATGCCTCTCGTCTCCTCGACGCACGCCTGTCCCACACCCCCGCACCTGTCACGCTCAAGGATAGTGACACCGAGATCCCCGCTTGGAGCAACCGCCAGTTCGGAGACCTCACCCACCACGAGCTCAAGCATCGCCAGTTCCACCTCAACAACGACCACCAGGCCGAACTCATCCTCGGCTACCCCGAGACCGCTGAGAAGATCGCTGGTGACCTCGAAGCCGTCGAGACTGAACTGGCCAACCGGAAGAACATGGGATGGAAGGACCACGCACGCGAAGACTGGCAGCGCGACCGGGCCACCGACCCCGACAGCTCCTACCACTCCCCCACAGCCTCGAAGCTCACTATCGACGAAGCCACCGAAGCCTACAAGGGAGCCAAGGATCTCGCCGACGCGATCCGCACCGAGATCCGCAACCGTGCCACCACCCCCGACCTTCCCCCGAAGCCAGATCTCGGACCAGATGGAATGCCCGAATGGTTCGCACCTCGCGGCGCTTTGGCCGACGAGAAGACCCCTACCCCGTGGGCCAACCAGCTCGCGAATGCTCGCGCCGTCCTCGACGACAAGGTCAATACCTACAAGGAACGCCTCTATGCCGACCGTCCCGGCTGGGCCGGACCTCTCCGTCCTGCCGACCGTGTCCCCGTGGCACTGTGGCGCAGCGAACGCGGCATCGCCGACAGCATCACTGACCCGATGCCCGTCGAGAACCCCGACACACTCCCGGCCACGCAACGCGCTCTCTACGAGCGAGCACACAAAACCGGGGCACCGACACTCAGCGACGAACAGCGCGCAAAATTGGCCGCTATCCGTCAGCAAGCTGACCCGCGGACCAAACCAGAACCGAATGAACTCCTCGATCGCGTGCGCGAAATCCGCCGCGACGTCACCGCTCACCAGAACCTTCACGACGATGACGACGATGACACCACCCCACGAGTCGACACCACTATTGACGAACCGACTGTCACCCCCGATGACCCCGGCACCAGCCGCGGACTCTAGAAAGGAAACAAGACCATGGATGAATCAATCACTATCGAGACGATCCTCGACACGCAAGAGGCGCAGCAGAACACGATCGAGAAGCTCACGCGCACAGTGACCGAGCAGGCCGGCACTATTGACGAATTGCAGAAGAAGGTCGACAACCTTGAAGCGTTGAAAGGCTGATGAGCCATGGCCTCGAAGAAGCGGTCAACAGCTGACCGGGACGCTGAACTCGAAACACTGACCCAACAGATCGCCGATGGCGTTGCGAAAGTCTCCGCTGACGACGCCGGGGAATGGCGGAAGTTCCTCGACTTTGCCAAAGGGTTCCACACGTACTCGTTCCGAAACCAAATGCTCGTGTACCTGCAAAATCCCAACGCCTCTCTCCTGGCAGGCTATCGCGATTGGCAATCCCGTGATCGCCAAGTCATCAAAGGCGAAAAGGGACTGCGCATTCTCGCCCCGGTTATGCGCAAACTTCCGTTCGACCAGAACGGGCAGCCCATCGACAAGGACGCGCTCAAGAACTACGCGAAAGGCGACGTTACCTGGAAACGCCGCATGGTGGGAGCTCGACCGACATCGACATTCGATGTCTCCCAGACCGATGGCGCACCGATCCCTGAACCGCCTACACCGACGCTCCTCGAAGGGCAGGCACCTGAACACCTCTGGGATCGCCTCGCCGGGATCGTCTCTGAGAACGACTTCACCCTCTCACGCCGTGACCTCGCCGCCGAAGGCAACCAAGCCAACGGATACACCGACTTCACCAATCGCCAAATCGTTGTGCGCACCGGCGTCTCTGACGCCCAGGCCGCGAAAACCCTCGCCCACGAAATCGGGCACATGCTCCTGCACGCTGATGTTGAGGCAGGCGACCTCTTCGCCCACCGCGGCACTTATGAAGTCGAAGCCGAATCTGTGGCCTACATGGTGTCAGCCAAACATGGACTCGACACCAGCGACTACACATTCCGCTACGTCGCCGGCTGGTCCCGCCGTGACCCCGACGCCGTCATCGCCTCTGCCGACCGGATCATGCGAGCCAGCAGACAAGTCCTCGACCGCACCCTCGACCAGAACATCGATTCGGCAGAGAACCAGCAGCGTGCCGAGAAGACTCTCCAACGGTCACAGCAGCAGGAGGTTTCCGCCCAGCGCGTCCAGGAACGCGCAACGCACACCGCACCGACTCAAGCGGCGCTTTCAGCAGAACGTCATGCCCAGATGCAGGCCGCCGCTCAACAGCACTACCAGCAGAACATGCAATCCGACGACGGGGCCGGTCCCCGGCAGTACCTCGACGGCAGGAAACTCGGAGCCCTCGTCGCCGGTGCCGCGATCGCAGGATACGCGACGAAGGAATGGACCGACCTCGTCGACCACCTCCACGAGAACGGGTACACCGATGACGAGATCATGGCCGGCGGCCTCGGCGTCGAGACGAAATACGGCACCGTCGTCGACCGCTTCCGCGAACGCATCACCCTTCCCATCCATGATGACAACGGCGAGATCGCAGGCTTCATCGGCCGCGCACCCGACCAGCGCGACGAACGCGCACCCAAATATCTCAACACTCCCGCCGTCGACGGCTTCAACAAGTCCGAGACCGTTTACGGCCTCCACCAAGCCACCGACCGGGAGACGTTGAAGAGCATCGTCATCACCGAGGGACCATTCGACGCCGAATCCATCAACGCGGCCGCCATCGACCAGGACCGGACCGATGTACTCGGCGTGGCCACAGCCGGCACCGCACTGACCCAGACCCACGCCGAGAAGATCGCCGCGGCCGCACAGGCTCACGACGCCGACATCATCCTCAACTTCGACCCCGACGATGCCGGACAGGCCGCAACACAGCGCGCTATCGGGCTCCTCCCCCACGACCGCCTCAAAGTCGCCCCTGCCGTCGGAGGCCAAGACCCCGCCGAGATCCACCAGAACCTCGGCGCCGGCCCACTCATGGCCACCGTCGACGTTGCCAGACCCCACTACCAATGGGAACTCGACCACCACCTCGACGCCGCAGCCAACCTCGAAACTATCCCCGGTCGAGCGAATGCAATTGATAACGCGCAACCGATCATCGGCCAAGCACCCGAACACGAACAGGACGGCCTATGGCGGACCGTCAGCGAACAGTTGAACGTCCCGATCGAAGACATCGACGCGCAAGTGCAATTCAGCCGCGACGACGCCCCGATCGATCTCGACCACGAACAGGGCCACATCGACAGGTCCGCCATGACTGTGACAGACCAACTGCGTGCAACAGTCGACGACATTCATGTCGATGCTTCCCAGCTTCTCGCTGCCGACGTCGAAGACCCGTCACCGTTGCTGACTCGCGAAGCCGACACCGACCATCCCAGGATCACGGAAGTCGAGCACGAGACACAGATCGCGCACTAAAAATGGTCCGTCCTGCTTACCTTTCACCAGGTAAGCAGGACGGACCATATGCTTCTCACCGACGCTGAGTAGAAACCTCCATGAGCCCCGCAAAGTCCACCTGGACACGTTTCACGGCGTCTCACCTTTCTCCGTGTCCTGTGCTTGCTTCTTTGGCTGGTCCTCGGCCGAATCATCAGCTGGGACCGAGCTGCCGAACTGACCAACCAAGAAATCATCGAACTCGCCACGATCGTTGTTGGCATCTTTGAGAGAGAATTTTGTCCCCGGCATGTCGGGAGCCGGCTGCACCTCCAAGCCCCAGCTTTCGTTGAAGATCCGATTCATACACGGCCAGAACCACCGATCGAGCCACGCGATCATCTCCGTCGTTGGAGCCTCCGGTGTCGTTGACGTGTACGCCTCATCATGTGAGGCTTTCAACGCCAATAGCTCATAGACGACAATCGGCTGCTTCCACCACCAGTCGGGAATCCGCCACTTCTGCTTGGTGTGCTTCGCCGACGTTCCGAAAATGTCGTTGAGATAGTCCACGAACGCAGCTAACTCAACCCAGAGTTCGAGTTTGCCCTTATCGTCCAGTGCTTCGAAACGGTACCGGCGCGGCCGCCGATCCTTCTTCTGTTTCACTAAGCTTTGGACCAAGTCAGCAAGTTCCTTGACCACGGATTCCAACTCACCGTGTCGTTCCTGCTGACCTTTAAGCTCAACGGCTTGGCTATTCTGTCGGTCGGCGATCGCCTCCAACGTATCCAGAATTGCCTTCATTTCGAGATCCGCCTTCGGAGTCTCTTCGAGATCTCCCCAACCTGCATCCTCACTCATGATGAGACGGCCTCCAAACCAGTCACCCGCGAGTACTCCCGCATTCCCTCATAAATCAGATCCACGTCGGGCCGCTCCCAGAACGGAGTGAGCTCTACATACATAAACGGCATCCCGCCGTAGAACAGCAACGCCCTCCCCCTTGGAATCAGACCAACGTCCTGTGGCCGCCAAGCGTGCTCCCACTGCGACGACACACTCTGAGACGCTGCGCCCTGTTGGCTACCGGACGAAAACGAATACTGAGCAGCACGATACTCAGTCGTCCGTTCAGACAACTCCTTCTTGAGATCGTCCTCTTTGATCCGAGACAGGTAGTATTCCGCGGTCGCGTTAGCAAACACTGCCTTCGTTACCTCCTCGCCCCAGGCGATTCGGCACTGCGCTCGTGACTGAGCTAGCCCCATCAGAGTGATACCGCGACCACCACTGTCAGAAATCTTGTTCTCCATGTCTGGCAATGGCGCAATGTTCGTCAACTCATCGAGCACACACCGCAGAGTCGGCCAGAGCCTTTTCCCCGGCTGTGTTAGGGCGAATTCCTGTGCCGTGCGAATCACGAAGTCGGTAAACAGGCTGATCACCGGAGCGATCGCCCCTCCCCCGGATTTCGAGAGCACATACAGCGTCTTCCTCGATCTCAGAAACTCATACACATCGAACTGTTTCTCACCTGGGGCCGGACACAACATCTCAAGCACCTTCGGTGACCGCAATGGCATCAGAGTCTCCGACAGCGTCATCATCAATGACCCCACCGTCTGATCAGACTTCGATTGAGTCACGCTTCGCAACTGATCTGGCCAGCCTGCCGCGACTGCATCCTCGGACGTGGTCAGAATTTCGTAGGCCTCGGGATCTTCAAAATCACTGGCCCACCGCAGCACGTCGCGCATCGAACCGCCCTCGCGCACCGCTGCCGCATGCAACCACGCAGCCAGCGTCGAAGCAGCAAGGTTGGTGAAGAATTCGATGTTTCCTGACCCTGACTGCATAACCCGACCCCCCGTGGCCAGAGCCTTACCCCTCTCCATAGCTTCGTCGAGATCTTCACAGCCCCCGACCGGGTTCCACTTAGTCTGATCAGGCCAACCAGTGATCCCCTTCGGATCGAAAACCAGCACACCTCCGCCCTGCATTTGCGAACGGATGTACCACGTGTAGAAAAATGTGTCTGGCTTAGTCGACGTCGCCAACACGGCACCCGGTGCAGAGAGAATCCAGTCGACGACCAAGCTCGACGTCTTACCCGAACGCTGGGGCGCGATGCACATGAAGGTGTCTTCGTGCTGACCGTAGAGTTCCTTACCCATCACATCAACTTTCCGAGATAGATCACGCGCTCCTCATCGGGCACGTCGCTAGGCAAAATCTTTCGGGAGTACTTCAACGCCTCCTGCTTGTGCAGCGGCATCACATCCTCAGCCAACGTCCCCCCGGTCTCACGCGTCTGCCGCTTGTGGCCACGACGAGACAAGAACCAAAAGGTCAGCACCCCGATTGCGATGACAAGAGGAACGAACAAAACGTATACCGCGACCGAGGGAGCCTCGATTGTTGTGTACCCATCCAGCGGATGCCATGGCGAACGGAGGATCGCCGACAGTGTCTCGGACAGCGACGGCTTCTGCTCCTCACCCATCAGACTCAGGCACAGCATCACAATGATGTGAAAGAGACCAACAATCGCGAACGCCAGACACATGAGGGTCAAGAAGAGTCCCGCACCGGTCATCGGCTGTCGCGGCCGTGAGGCAGTTGCGTCACTCATGCCGCACCGACCAGCTCATCAACCGTGTTTTTAAGGTTCATACCAGCGTCGGTGTCCGTGAAGCGCTTCTCAAGTTCCGAACGGACGTGCTCGACGCGGATCTCGCGCCTCGTACCGATCTTCAAGAAATGTTCACCCGGAACCAGGTCGCGCAAAGCCTCCGCATTTCCCGGATCAATACCGAACAAGCGAACGATTTCACGCATATCATCATCCTGTTCTTGCTTGAACAGATGAGCCGTCTGCGCCTCCTGAATCAACGAGATCGCGGCCGAATCGCGGGGAATGTCGGAGAGGTGGTGGAAGGCTGTGACGATCTGCAAACCTAACGCACGAGAGAGTTTTGCGTTCGATTGAAGCAACTCACCGGCACTCCCACGGGTCAGATACCAACCCTCCTCAGCCACCATGGTCGTGTTCCACCCTGGCTGGTGCCGGAGCATCCCCAACAGCCACGCGTTACCGACTGCCATGACCATCGAGATGGATGGCCCCACTTCGGGCAGTGCGGAAATGTCGAATGTGGTCAGCTTCTTGTTCAACGACACATGCTTCGACGTTTCCCCGTCGAAGAGACCCGCTAGCGAATGACTCTGCAATTCCTCGAACATGAACTTCGTCTTCCACGCCGCGAGCTCAAACTCCTCACGCACACGTGACGGCATCCCTTTGAAATCATGGTCATCTGGTACCAAGTGCAGGCGACTCACGAAATCCTCGAGAACTGGAACGCGCCGTGCTGATTCGAACTCTCTGAGCACCATCAAGTGCGCTGCCTCGATCGCCTTCCGTTCAAACCGCTCAAGCTTTCGCGACTCCGCCAGCTCCGCCATGGTGAACAAGAGCGACTGCTGAGTCTCCCGGCCACCACCCTGCAGAATCACTGGATCGAGAATATTCAGCACAGTGCTGCTCTTCCCATCACCACCGACCTCCATTCTCATGGGCTCAGAGCCCATCAGTCGGGTCAGCTCTGCGTACTCGCCTTCCTCGTCGCTGTTAATCGTCCCGTCGGTGCGAGGCTTCTTGTCGAAGACCACAGCCCGACGTTTACGCATCGTCAACTGACGCGCAACGTACAGCGATTTGATCAAACTCGACTTCGAACTGCCCAGGACGCCCATTAGCACCGCGTTCGCTGACGAAATCTCTTTTTTCTTATAAGCACTGATGGGATCGGAAGCAACCGTTGCCCCGGACAGTTTGTCGCGTCCAATGACAAGAGCCTCCTCACCTGTCGGTGCCCCGATCAGAGCAGTATTGAGGACCTCTGACTGCCGAGTCGTCGACGGAGCTCCCGTGTGCTTCGGACTGTAGAAGCCCCGTTTAGCCAGAGCCTTTATCCGGCGGACTCGAAATCCTCGGGTTCTCGACACCGTCTCCTCAACAGGGGTCTCCTCCTCACCCTTCGTTCCTCGCCGGTCACGTCGCTTCGGCAGCGCGTCACCCTCGACGACGGTCTCTGTCTCGTCGGCTACTAGCTGATCTTTGAGCGTCTTCACGTCAGAGCCTCCTTCGATGAACCTGAGTTGCTACCGATCTTCACTGACGACAAGAAGCTGTCCTTTTCGGGGACCACACCACGCATCACTGGCCACGTTGATGCCGCGGCCGCGGACTGGAAGGTGTCTTCCCACAGCAGACGGCTGATTCCGGCGGAGTCGGCGGACTCTTCAACTTTGACACTGGCCTCTCGTAGTTCCTCGACTGACCTGGCCGAGATCGTGATGAATCCACCCCACGATGTTCCGTGATGGCCAGAGCCATTCGATAAATCGTGGACTCGACGTGCTGACGCGGTCGCCGCCATTTCCATGTCGTCGTCCATGATCCGGCCCTTTCGAGCCTGCTCATGCCGTTCTGCTTGGTCCGCAGTGTGATCTGACCGTGCGCGGCTCTTCGAGACCCGAGCAGGAATGAGGTGGAGATGTGTCGCGATAGTTCGCACGATCTGATCCGACAAGCCAATGAGCAAGGGGCTCAAGAACAGACCGTCGACTTCACGCTGTTCGAACGCCGCCGGCGGTAGCCACGCGGTGCGGTGATACCACGACGTCTGCTCGTGAAACACGTCTGGATCGTAGCGATCAGGATATTCGCCCACGACCTCCGTGTGAGACCACTCGTCATGCGAGGGGAACCAGCACGTCTCCGGTGTGACATCAGATGCACGATCAATGGGCCAATCAGGATGTTGCAAGTGCCGGAGCACCGCGGCAACCTGTGGCCCGGACAGCGAGTGAACTCCGGTGAACATGGCCTCACGGAAACGACGCAGCGCCGATTCCACCTGCTCATCGATGACCGTCAACCACCCTTCTTCTCCTGAGCCTCGGCGAGATGATGCAAAACCAAACGCAGGAGTGAGATTGAACCGAACCACTGCGAAATGACGCTGCACAAACGACGACTGGCCCAGCTCATCAAGCACCGACTGATACGACGCGATGATGAAGTCATCCACGTCCTCATCAAGCTGAGACTGCATCCACGCCTCATGTTTCGCCGAGTCCACAGGAATGACCCGCGTCATCATCTGAATGCCACTGACTAGCTTCGAGGAAGCACCCCAGCCGGCCAATAGCTGACCGAATCGATACTGTGCTCGCGAGATATACTCATCGCCGTGGAGCCCCTGGACGGGACCATCGACTGCGAACACGACCGACAGGTATGGCTCTTCACCCGTGGGCACGTGCTTTGCAACGGCCGTCGCACCGGCTTCTTGCCGAACCCACGACAGACCCTCGACTCCGTCAGGAACATCACGATAGGCCGCGAGCTCCTTGTACTTCCTCTTCCGCTCTCGACGAGTCAGCCCGGAAACATCCGGTGTCCTATCTTCGACTGGAATGAGGTCATAGGGGATGAAATCATCAGTGCCAGATCTCCGGCGCTGTGCCATCCTCCCCTTCTTCACCCACCCGTGCCATGGTGGCTGACCATCAGCGTCCTTGCGGAGGCCGATCAACACCACTCCGAGAATGATGATGCCGATGAAGAACCCCCACATGCCGAACCGGTTCATCAAGACCAGCCATAGAGCCACTGCACCAAGGGCCACGCCGAGTTCGGTCTTGCTTCTGCGTCCGGATAGGAAACCGCGGTGGCCTTCTTCGCCACCAATCACGGAAGTACGCATGATTACCAGTCCTCTCCTGTGTCGTTGATGCCTCTGGCCTGGTCCTGCATGCCAGATGTCAAGGCCCGACCCGTGTTCTGCGTAGTCTGAGCCGCGCCTCTGGCACCAGCACGAGCGGCCATACCAGCACCGACGAGTCCAGCACGGGCCGCCTTGCCAGCAACTCGACCGGCACTACGCCCTGCATTCGCAAGCCGCTTGTTGACCTTCTTCGACGGCTGTGGAGCGACGGAACGAGCCTGAGAAGACTGGCCATCGGGACGCCCCGCAGCGTTCTCCTTCGGGTCACCACCACCGCCACTACCGGCGGTTGCACCTTGTGCACCGGAGCCTTCACTTGATCCGGAGGCCTGTCCGCTACGGCTCGACTGTTGTTCACCGGCAGTACCAGTAGCTCCTCCTGGTGGTGGTGAAGTACGTCCACCACCTCCACCGGAACCGCCGCCAGCGCCTCCGCTGGCTCCTCCGCCAGATCCCGACCCGGATGACATGTTGACGGTTTTCGAACCACCACCGCCACCCAATCCGGACCCTCCGCCGCCGAAGCCGCCAACGGGATTACTGAACGAACCAGCCTTCGATGCCGCGCCCTGTCCTTTCGGCATGATCGGCACGAGCGCAACCAACAGGAGGGGAGATACAGCGGCAAGAGCGAAGATAGTGATGGCAACAAGAATCCCTCCCGTGTTCGTCAGAGCCGCGTCTTCGCCTCCATCCGAGGTGAAAAGTTCCTGTTGCAGCAGTTGCAAGCCGATTCCAATGATGAAGAACAACAACGGTCTCGACAGCAACACCGTCAAGATAATCGTTGGGATCTTCAACGATCCTCCACGCGTCTTAGCACTCACAATCCATGCCAGAGCCAGTGGAATGAATATCCCACCCAACGTGACCGTGACATCCTGGATAACCAGGGCAAGGAACACGACGAGGCCCATGATGGCCAACAAAGCGAAGGCAATGATCGCGCCAAGAGTCGACCCGATCAGCTCACCTGTTGAAGCCTCCTCCAACAGTTTGTTGAGCTTGTCCTGGTTCTCTCCCCAAATGTCGTTAGACCCTGTCAAGGTATCCAGCACACCATCAGTGAGGTGACTGGTACCAGCGATGAAGAAATGCACCAACCATGGGGAGAACAGCGCTCCAGCCCAATATGCGGGAGTCCACAACACCAGGTTCTCCTGCATTTCATCAGCGGTGATCTTGTTCCTCCCCAACTGCACGAATTGCAGGAGAAGGACAATGGCGAAGACGATCACACCTATCCCGAACGTCGCCTTATATGCGTCGACGAACCAGTCGTAACCTTTGCCATCCTTGTCAGCAATCGATGGCGCAGTTGCGGTATCCGCCTTTTCGAGAATCCAGTGAGTCATCGACGAGGCTGAGTTCGCGAAGTGTCCGAGGATGCATCCGAACGCGTCGACCGAACATTTGACGACCTCAGTGAGTTTGCCACCACCGTTGTCGCACAAGAACCCGGAGATTCCGATCAGGTGTCGGCACTCATCAGGAACATTCGGATCATTTTCGCGATCGTCTTTGGCTTTGTCTTTGCCCGACTTGTCGTCGTCGTCCTTGTCTTTGCACTCCTTCTTGTCCTTGTTATCGGCCTTCGAGCAATCCGGCGGGGGCTCCTTCTCCCCCAGGTACTCGCGCCACTCTTTATCAGGCATGTAGGGGTATTTGCGTTCAGTGAGTACCTTGCCGATGCGCTGAATCACAGCCTTCATGTTCGGCGACATCTTCTCGTACTTCGACGCACCCATCAGCTTGACGTATGGCTGGATGTCTTGGTCAGTCCATTGATAGTTCTTCAAGGACCCGTCTGGATCGGCTGTCACTTTAGCGTCGATGTCCCATGCTTGATTCGCAACCGCTTCGGCGAGAGGCTGGCCGTTCTCGCCCTTCCACGCCTTATGGAAGGTTTTAATCTCATCGTCAGAGAGTGCATTCCAGAGTTTGTCGACCATCAAGCCAGACTCATGCCCGTACTTCTTCGAATCCTGTAGCTTCTCATCGGCGATCGGGGCTTGCCACTCGGGATACCACTTGCCTCGGTCGAAATCCTTAGCGTCGGGATTCGTAGAGCCATCCTCCATCGCCATTCCCTCTGGATCGGCGTCGGACTGGCTTTGGGACATCGCTTCAACGAACGCCGGAGGTGGAGCTGCCACCGATTCTTGAGACGAGACATTTGCCGCAGCGGTCGCTGCCTCGGCAGTTGTTGGGTCTGTGATGAGTCCGCCGGACAGGAGCACGCCGCAGCAGATCATGATGCGGACGGCGTAACTGAGCATCTGCTTGACCATCACTGATCAGCCCTGCACGGATTCGAGAACGGAATCTCAGGAGTTTCCTCACCGCCGTTATAACGCTTGGGGATCTCCGAGATTTGTTCTTCGTTGAAGGAAGTGCTGTACTGCCATTTGCCTTCTTTGCGAGGGTCGAGCAGGAACCCATCAGTGATTGTTACTGTTTCAGATGTCTCATCGGAGTAGTTCGTCACGACATCGCGCTTGAGAACAACGGCCCAAACCCCCAAAGTCTCGTCACGATAGACCCGATACGTCGAGGTCGACGTATCAGTCCGTCGTGTCAGGATCTCAGGGTCGATCTCTTGGCGGTTAGGAAGCTCGTGAGCCCACCCGTTCTCCCAGCCTCGCTCGAAGAGCGGTTCGACCTTGTCGTCCATGGCGGGATCGACGGGGAACTCCGTGATCCACCGGGAGAACGCCGCGGCGAACGTCGCCGCCCCCTTGTCAGTGATCGGAAGCTCATCATGGGCCGCGACCACCGCCTCGTGGGCGTCCTCGCCGCCAAAGCACGCCTCGGCGACTTTCAGATCACCAGGAGTCTCCGCCGTGCCGTCGGCACTCGGCTCATCGCCGGAATCCTTGTCTCGGGTGAAGAACAGTGTTCCGCCCACGCCGAGAGCTGCCACCACGACCAGAGTCACGATCCATGCCCACAAAGGGATGGACCGCTTCTTCTTCGAGTCTTCACTCATCGGTTGTGCTCCTCATCATCGTTGACCGGAGGAGCTTCCTCTTCGGACAAGCCCATCCGGCGTCTTACTGCGGCAGCTCCGGGATAGCCATATGCGGGATAGCCGATATCCACAACCTGCTGCGCCTTTACGTCGAAGTACATAGGCGACCTGGTGAACTGGCTCTCTCCGAGTAGAGTTCCGTGGTTTGAGTTCGAGGCTTCGGCCATGGTGATCTCCTAATCCCGTGGTTGACGGTTGAAATGCTTAGCCGGCGACGAAGATGATCGCGCCCATAATCACGCCGAATCCAACGAGTCCGATGAGCGCGCCACCGGCCCACAGTGCAGAGGTCTTCGCGTCATCGGCCTGTCCCGGCATGTTCGTCTCTCGTGCCTTTTTCAACGCCACCAGTGCCCAAATCAGTGATGCAGCCGCGACCACGATCGCGAGTGCCCAGAGGCCGCCGAAGAGCTTCTGCCACCATTCGGTAAAGGCCCCACCGAAGGCGTCAAAATCTGGTCTGACGTCCCCATCGAAGGGGTTATCAATACTGGCCACGACCTGCTGAGTCACCGCCCCAGCGGCGTCCAGAACCGGGGATGGGTCGAGTGCGAGGGTAAACGGGTCCATGTCTATCTCCTTGTGCTGTTCGGTTACTTCACATTGATGGAAGCGGCAATTGCCGCGGTGACTTTTGTCCACGCCACGTGCGACTCACGTGACAGGTCTTCGAGGACGATCGGCCCATCGTTATCAAGAGCCGGATCGTAGGGGACATGCATGATTGATTCGACGCCGAGTTCGTCGAGACTCCGCAGCAGATCGTCTGCCAGTCCCGGAGTCTGCCGTTTCCCGTCGTTCGTGATCACGACAGTTGCGCGCTTCACCAGCCCCGCCGTCTCCGGCTGCCCACGGAGATCATGGAGGAAACTCAGCGCCTTGTTCGCGTGGTCGGCACGCACAGGCACCGGAACCACGAGCGCATCAGTCTTGGCAAGCACATTCGTGAACAATGACGACTCAGGGTCATTGCCAGTGTCGGTGACGATGATGCGGTGCGTGTGATCGAACACCTCCGTCAGCCGAGGAACATCGTCTCCGGTCATCACCCTTTTCCCGGTCGATCCGAGCACCTGCGCGTACGAAGTCTGATCAGTGACGTACGAGGACAGCACGCCCGGTGTGCGCACCTGCTCGGCATCTTTGAGGAGCTGGTTGAGTCCACGCGATGACCGGCCCTCAGTCCGGGCCGCGAGGGTGCCCTCGGCCGCGGTGGCTTCCCAGACAAGCGTCAATCCGCCCTTGAGCCACGCGAAGAACCCACCGACTGTCACAGCGGTGGGAGTCTTGCCTGACCCGCCCTTGTCGTCGGCAACCGTCACATAAATGGGCCTCGGCCAGGTTGTCTGCCTAACGAACTCTTCATGCTCCCGATGTTGCACTTCCATGACTCCAGGGTTCACTCGAATTCCTGCTCGGCTCAGAGTGCCCCGGAATCCCCACTTTGCAGGGCGCGGTCTGCGGCGGCGTCCAGAGAGAAGTTCAGGACGGGCAAGAGGGCGTGGCGGTACGTCGAGCGCCGAATCTTCTGCAATCTCGGGCTCGCTTGGCTCTTCGTCCTCCTCCTCTGGGAGGTCTTCGACCACTGACACTGGCGGGTCTACGGACTCGTCGGTGTCGTGGTCAATCTCCGGGGGCTCAGCGACACGTTCGTCATACGAACCGTATCTCGCAGCGCCAGCGAATCTCGGGTGAGGCATCTCAACTCCTTCGAAACGATCTGTAATGATCTATTGCACAGTCTACCATGTTCCCATATGCTGGTAACAGAGGAATTAATGTTTTTTAGGGTTAAATCATTCCTAACGGTGACCAAACAGTCCCTACAGGAGCATCTAAGAACTAGGTGGTATAACTGATGCGACGTGCTTTTTGCAGAGTGGAAGCTCAAGAGGGAGTTCAGTGTGACTACAGACCGGGCCGACTGGCAGGCCATGTCAGCGCGGGAAACGGCTGCCTGGTTGCAGCTGAGCGAATCAACGGTCAAAGATCTCACCGATTCTTCCCGCCTTCCCTACAGTGCGTTAGCAAGTCGTCGTCGGTACTGGCAGCCGACTCTCATCGAAACGCTGTTCCCCCAGGTCGACCTTGCGGAGGTTGCGCCTGATGATTGTGAAGTCATTGACCCCGGCGAACTCGCTCACCGCCTTGGAATCTCGCGACAATCAGCTCGCCGTCTCGTCGAGTCTCCGCTCGTGCCCAGTGTCCAGTTCACGCGCGCGATCCGTATCCTGTGGCCACCGATCCGCCATCGCCTCGAAGAAGGGCTCCCGCTGGCAGAGCAATAAGCTCTCTGCCACGTTCCTCACTGGGCAGGAGACTCACCGATGAGTCTCGGCTCTGATACCAAGCCAACCTCTCGCCTCAACGGCATCATCGACGGTGACAGTGATCCCGGCGGTGACGGTGAAGAATCAGCATCCGGTCAGAGCCGTGGTGGTTCAAGCGGTGGAAAACTCGCAGGAGCGGCAGCCGTCAAAGGCGCAGGGAAGGCCGTTAAATCCGGCGGCAAGCTCCTCGTCGCTGTCGTGGGCTGGAAAGCCATTCTCGTCTCCGTCCTCGTCGCGATCGTCATCCTCGTCCTCCTCCTCATCCTCGGACTGGCCATCGGTGTGACCGAGGACGGTGAGAGTGGTGACTGCACCCCTGATGGCGGCCCCGTAGACGTCGGCGATATCTCCCCGAATGAAGAGGCCCATGCGAAGGCCATCCACAAAGTGTTCTCTGCCAAAGGCATGTCGAATCAGAACATCGCCGGCATCCTCGGCAACTGGTCACAGGAATCCGCGAACGACCCCACACGACTCCAAGGCGTCAATTCCGACCCCTACAAAATGACCGAGGCCAAGAAGAAGCAAGCCGAAGGGTTCACCAAAGGCATCGGTCTGGCTCAATGGACCGGCGATCGCAACACCAAACTGCGCGAATACGCCGAGGAGAAGAACAAAAACTGGTGGTCACCCAGCCTTCAACTGACCTATATGACCGATCCCAAGGGCGACAATCCAACCGACGTCGCCATCGTTAAGGACATGATCAAGAAACCACTCGACTCCCCGAAAGCCGCGACTGAGCACTTCCACGACAAATGGGAACGATCGGGAGTGCCCAACATGGCAAACCGCATCGAACAGGCCGAGAAGTGGTACAAGAAGATGGAGAACTGGACGCCCGAGGCCGATGCACAGTCAACCGACGCCATGGGAGCCGACATCGACGCGGCGATCGCCGGAGGCAGCATCACCCAGACGGACATTTCTGGTATCCCCCAAGCTGCCGGGACCGGTGGTGGCGACGAAGAATGCGAGGACGACGGCAGTGGCGGTGGTGAGGCACCGAAAGGCTCGGGCAAGTTCATCCACCCCGCCCCTGGTGCACCACTGACGAGTCCGTTTGGCTACCGCGTCCACCCCATCACCGGGAAGAAGAAGCTTCACACCGGCCAGGACTACGGCGTGGCTTGTGGCACCACTCTCTATGCCGTCGACGCCGGAAAAGTTAGCTTCGCCGGATGGCAAAGCGGCTACGGCAACCGAGTCGAGATCGACCACGGTGACGGCATCATCACCACCTACAGCCACAACACATCACTCATCGCGAAAAAGGGCGACAACGTGAAACAGAATGACAAGATCTCCAAGTCCGGCACTACTGGTGCCTCTACCGGTTGCCACCTTCACTTCGAGGTGAAGAAGAACGGCAAGTACGTCGACCCCTTGGAGTACCTGCCAAAATGAACCGCACACACGCACTCTTCATTGCCTCGATTCTTGCTGTGGCCATCATTGCCTCGACGATCACGGCCTTCCTGATCAACCGCGACACCGAGCCGCAAGCCACACCGACGACGGCCGAGCCAACCAGCGAGTCCCCCGCATCGCCGACTCCGACTGCGACAACACCACCCCAGACGGTGAGCCCAACGGCGACACCACGAGCTGCGCGCGGCCAACCAGACCCGCTTAACGGGGAGTCACAAACCGACGCGACGGACGTCGCAATCGCGATCGCTGAGACGGCGAACAACGTCGATACCCGCATCGACCGAACTCGCGCTGATGCCCATCACCGGGCCGCGTATCTCTACACCCCGGAACTAGTCGTGGAGCTCACTGAGGACAGTGAGAGCGCCGAAGACTGGGAATGGTTGACCTGGTCCAGCAGCGATCTTTTCGCCGTGCCCAAAGTCTCCCGCGTAGATGACCCACAACTACCCGAAAGCAACAAGGTCAATGCCTTCTTTGCTTACCGCATCGATCTCACTCTCCACGGAGCGAAAGGAGACAAACCCCCAGATGCCACGCCCTACATCCAATACATCAACCTCACGCGCGACTCCGACCACGATCCATGGCGAGCAACCAAACTAACCACTTCATACGATCTCGAATGGGGAGAGGCACATGAACACTAAGAAACTCGACAAGATCACGCCGGAATTTCCGGTCCTCCGAGCCGACCTCACAACCCAGCCACCAACCCTGGCCAATCGTGGCGACATGCACGACCTCAACCCGGCACGACCGCATGAGACCGCCATGGACGCCGCGATCGACACCGCACGTCATCTCGGCCGACCCGTGCGCATCACGGTCACCCATCCCCCCATGCACAAGACGAAGCACATCGTCACACCAGAAGGTGAGGTCATCGACCTCGACACCGGCGCGACTTCTTCAACACCGAAGACCACGACCACGACTGTATCCAGCCGCCCGTCGAGACTCCCCCTGCCGAACCTGCCAAAACCGATGCTCATCGGAATGGCAGCGCTTCTCGCTCTCGTCCTCGTCGGCGGTGTCCTCTTTACCGTCATGAGCATCACCTCTGGCAAGGACAAACAAGCCGAGGTGCCACAAGGACCAGGACCAGCCGCCCCGGCCGGTGAACTCTATGCCGTCCCACCACCACCGGGCTTCTCGCCACATGCCGCATGGCAAGTACCCGTAGGTGAAGACACCGTCATTGACGTCAATGACGCCGGTGCAGTTGCCGCGATCACCCCAAACGACCGGTCGATCAACGCAGACGCATCGGCGAACGAAGATCTCGTGCCGCGATATCTCACGTTCCTCAATGCTGACGGACAGGCCGAGTGGTCCTCACCCCTGCCAGATGAGTCCAAACCCGATGCCGGTCCAGCATTCAGTCGAATCGATGGCACCGATGTCATCGCCGGAGTCTGGAACAACACTCTCGCTTACTGGCCACTCAATGGGGCAGAACCAACTCTGTTGGAACTGCCTACGGCTAGCAAAGTCCACTTCACCGGCACCTCGCCCCTCATTAGCGACGGCAAGGAACAGGCTGCAACCGTCGCCGGTGGCAAGATCGCCAATATCAGTGTCCCTCACCTGACCACGCCGATGTCCGCGGACGAAGGTGGTATCACCTCCGCTGAGGCAACGGGTACATGGTGGATATCGGCGCCGAAGACCACCCCGACTCCCGTAGCTCCCGAGATCCCGAAAGGAGCATCATCGGTTGCTAACGTCGTCCGTATCGTCGATGACCGTGTCATCGTCCTGTGGAACACGCCCCCGGATGATAAGAACCGCGATGTCGGCAAGAACGTCGTCGTTGCCATTCATGACCGCAATGACGGTGCAGCCATCGCGGCGAAGTCTATTGATGGTGCCAAGATCAAGGCCGGAGACGATGTTGTCGCCTCACCAAACGCGATCGGGTTCGGTCCCTTGATTTTCCGTTTCGGTGCAGACGACGCCGCCGTCGAGGAAGTCCCCGATTTCAGTCCCCTCGCGATCACCGCGACGGCAGCTTACGGCGACCGCGGCCGCGATCTTGTCACGCACACAGGCGAGACCAAGCCCCTCGCCGCCAACACAGCACTGCCATGGGCGGCCTCGCAGGCTCGTCTCATCGTCGCTTCGAATTCCACCATCTACGCACTCGATCCAGAAGAAGAACCCGCTCAGGAAGAAGGCGACAAGTAATGCGTACTCTCACCACGATCCTCGCCAGTCTGTTCCTCGTCCTTGGACTCGCTACCGGAGCATCAGCGATGCAACCAGAACCATTGCCCGACGCGCCACAGCCAGAGGCCGGCAACGGGGAAGCGCCAAACACAACCACTCCCCTGCCAAGCCCGACTGAATCCGCGGCACCAGCCCCGGCTCCTGAGGCCGGCGACCAGGCCGAGCAAGGGCAGAAGGGGCCAATCGCTTTGCTCGTGATCCTCATCGTTGTTGGCGTCGCGTGCATGGGTGCCGGCGGATTCCTGCTGTGGAAGTTTGTGCAACGCAAGCAAGCCAAGAAATAGTCACTGCTCTACAGACCAGGGGGTCCGGCCCAATTGGGTCGGACCCCGCTTCATTCCACTTTAAGATCCCCTATTTTCAAACCAACCGCCCACTAGGCTAGCTTTTAACTTAATTAAAAGCTAGCCTAGTGGGGGAGATAGGGCAGGATAGAGGGTATGCCCAAGTACGCTCGCCCTTCCGTCACGCGACCTGTGGAGGCTGCTATTGAGACATTTGGGAACCGCGTGCGCGTGGCCATCATTGGCTATCTTGGTGACCACGCTGCCGCTGACGTCGCCGAGATCGCCCGAGAAGTCGGAGCTTCCCCGGCGACCGTCCACCATCATCTACGCAAGCTCGAAGACCTCGGACTTGTCACAACTGACCCTGCCGAGCCAGCCAAGCGCAATGGCGTCAAGATTATGTATTCTCGCAACTCAGCGGCCCTGCGCAAGCTCTATGCGCACCTCGGTCGCGCCACACGCCTCTAAATCTTTCGAGAACAACTGGACTTTTCCTTACGGTTCGCGGCGTGTCCCCGTACTCGCGCTAGCACGACGAATTAGTCTGGCAATCATGGGAACCTCACGTAACGAAAAAGTGCCCAGCCTACGCAACGAACGCGGAGTAGCTAAGCATTGGCCAGTAGCTAGCCATCGTATTGACCCCAGCCTCAAAGCACTTATTGAACGCACCGCGAAGCGCGTTGACTGCTCTCAGGCGGTTGCTTTGAACCTCATACTCACCCATGTCGAGACGGGCCTTGATGGCCTGCCAACGTGGGTTTCGGAAGAGTACCCGGAGAAGGAGGCTCTAGCGCTCGACAACATCGCTTAGGCAATAAAAAAGGGCACCCGCTCCAACGGGTGACCTTTTCAATATGAATATGTGATCGAGTAACAGCTCGATCCGAATCCGATAGGACTCATTTTGCTACCAAAGCTGAGTTCAGGATACCTCACACCCGAAAGCACAAGCAACGACCGTGGGGCGTGTCCTGACGAACTCCCAGACTTCCACGACCGGCAAACAGCACAGGTCGAATGGACAGCCCTCGCTCCCCTGCTCTCGCACTCCCCCGTCATGCGTGTCTCCCGCGACGGAGGCAAGACCTACCCCCACAAATGGGTCCGCGAGCTCAACGCTGAAAAGCTCCTACCGATGCCGGCGGCCGTCCACCTCCACGACAAACACGGATGCGGCCGCGTCCTCGTCCTCGATCTCGACCAGGCCGCAGGCACCGTCGCCGACGATTACACCTCACTGACACACACTCTCGATTCCCTCGGTGCCATGTGGTTCGCAGACGCCTCACCTTCTGGCGGCCGTCACATCTACATTCCTCTCACCGACGCCGTCTCGCACACAGTTCTCGCCGACGTCGCACGCCGACTGGCAACGTTGTACCCCAGCATCGACCCCAGCCCTCACTACTCCGCCGACACAGGGTGCATCCGCCCCCCTGGCAGCGTGTGGAAACGCGGTGGCCATCAACGCCTCATCACCGATCTCAAAGACGCGATCGCGGCGACGGCCATCTGCAACCCCAACCACGTCCTCGACTCCCTCGTCGCCGATGTCCCGCCTCAACCTCTCCCCTCAGCTGAACCAAGTATCGACGTCGATGTCTCGGCCTATGTGCCCGAGGGCAATAGTCATCTCTCTCCCAGGCTCGCCACGATCGCCAGGACCGGCCTCTACGACACAAACCGGTACTCGTCCCCATCCGAGGCACGCCAAGCCGTAATCACTGGTGCCGTGCGCGCGGGACTGCCGCAGCTCGACGTCATCCGCCGGATCGAGACCGGCATCTGGCCAGGGCTCGCGGCCATGTACCGCCGCTACGCCACCGGCCAGCGCAAAGCTCTCGGCCGAGATTGGGCCAAGGCGCGCACGTGGCTGTCACAGCAGGGCTCGAAGAGTGTCCAGTCTGGCACCACTAGCCCTCAAGTCACAGGGGGGCGCCTCCCCACACCCTCCACCCACATGGCCCTCCGGCGGATCGAGCGGCACCTCACTCACACCGAACCCCCAGCCATGGATAGCTCGACTCGGAAACGCCGGTACCTCCTCCGTGCACTCCTCGCCGCGGCTCACCAGGAGGGCTCCCTCACGGTTGCCCGTGGCTGTCGGAGTCTGGCAATCGCGTCCGGGATCGACCACACGAAGATCCCCGCAACACTCAACGCCCTCTGCGCCGAGCCCCACCCCTTGGTGCGGAGAATCCAGGACGCCCAGGGCAAGAACGCTGCCGTCTACGAACTCCTCGCCCCTGATGAGTCCACTCCGGACGAGTCCCCCTGGGCAAAGGGACTGCCAGTGGAGGCGGTTCGTCCTGTATTCCGCATTCTGGGGCTCACAGCTGCCGACGTGTACGAAACGCTTGAGCTCTACCCCGGTCTCACAGGGCGCGGCCTCGCTCGTGCCACCGGCCACTCCCCCACAACGGTCCTCGATGCTCTCGCCCTTCTCCACAGTCACGGTCTCATCACAGCTAAGACGTCGGGCGGGAACACTGTGTGGAGTGTGACAAGCTCACAGATGCTCGTCGACGCCGCCGACCGCCTTGGCGCTACAGCCATCGTCGCCGCGCTCATCCTCCGCTACCGCACCGAGCGCCTGGCCTGGTGGGCATGGCTGGCCGAGCAGGCCAGGCGGAGGCAGACGGAATACATCAGTCACAACGATCTCCCCCCGCCTCTCTGGGAACCACACGGTTACGCGGCATAACACCACCAACAGGAAAGGACCGCAAATGGCTCGCCATCAGCCGCCCCGCAGGAGAGATATCAAGTATGCGCGTACCCCACCTCACCTCGCAGAAGGATGGTGGCGGCGTCCACGAACTTGGCTCCCCCGGATCGCCATGCGCTGGCAGACACTAAAGGTCTGGAAACGGTGGCTGAAAGTGAAGTACCCTCGGTCTGGAAAACTCCTGGACAGAGCAGTTCTGACTTTTCTCCTCCTATCCAGCCTTCTACTGCCGGCTGTTCTCAACCCTGTGGATTTTGCAGACCCGGCGACGTACCTGTTTGTCTGGGCCGGACTGATAATCGGAGCCGTGTACATCGGTGGATCGACGCTAATTCTCATGTGTGCAAGATGGTTTCGTAGAAGCCAAAATCCTCGTCGCAACCTAACCCTCTGGTTACAGGGCACACGCACCGTGGCTGTCGGAGGCGGAATTGCTGTACTTGCAGCTGCAATGGCGTTGGTCCCCACTGACCCCGTTCTCCTCTTCGTTGTATGGGTAGTTATTGCCGGGTTTCTCCAGCTCTGGGGCTCTTTGTTTATGGATGGCGCGTTCGCTCCCCCGGATCTCCAACCAGTCAGCGAAAAGGAACGCATTGATGCGGCCATCGCCTTGCAAAAGCTGATGTCAGAGGCGAATGCCACAATGACTAACAACAAGCGTTCAAAAAGATGAGACTTTTGAAAACATTCCCCGCGCTCTATACCGTCGGCGTTCTCCTACTTGTCTCCACCACTAGCTGCCAATTAGTGGAAGACGAGCCTCGGTCACAAACATCCGAAACTTCGCAACCCACTGTCAGCAAGGAAGTACACAGTGAACAGGTCTCCGTCGACAAAGTCATCGACGGAGACACCATCCGCGCCCATGTCGACGGTAGAAGCGAACGAATACGCTTACTTGGCATCGATGCTCCCGAACTCGGCCGAGACGGAGATCCTGATGAGCGATGCGCGCGCGAGGCCACACGGTTCCTCGACGACTGGATCGCCAACTCAACGGCCACCCTCAGGGCTGATCCACGTTCCCCCGAGCGCGACCAGTACGACCGGATCTTGGCCTACGTCGAGGCTGACGGCGTCGACGTAGGCCAGACCATGCTCGCTGAGGGCTTCGCCGACCTCTACACCGGCAACCAAGATCTCCTTCGTTGGAGCAACTACACCGACACATACCGGGACCGGGCCGAACCTCAATGCATCGATGGCACATCGCACTGATACCGGTTCGCAATCGAACCGCTATCAGTGCGCTATCGATAGAGCATCGATACGCTACTGAAACGATTCCAGTTACGAATCAGTTCGCATGTGGTAGTATACCGATATGATTACTACACTTGCTCAAGGCAAAGGCGGAGTTGGTAAATCCACACTCGCCATGAACTTCGCAATCGAGCTTCAAGGCCGAGGCTTCACCGTCGTAGTCGTCGACGCCGACCGCACGCTCGGCACCTCACGACTCTGGGCCGACGATCGAGCCAACGCAGGCCTCCCTGTGCTTCCTGTCGTTAGCGGAGAGGGCAACCTCGTCCAACTCGTCCAGAGCCTCGCAGGGCAATACGACCACGTCATCGTCGACGTCAAGGGCGGGGACACCACCGAACTGCGTACTGCCGTCGTTGCCAGCGACCTCCTCGTAGCACCAACATCAGGACAGCAGGCCGACCTTGACAGCATCGACCGCCTCTCAACATCTGTCGCGGCAGCCCGAGATCTCAACCCCGACCTGGACGTCCTCGTTGTCCTCAACCGAGTTTCACCACAAGGCAAGGCCAGTGAAGTCGAAGACGCGAAGGCTTACCTCTCCGAGTACCCGGAATTCCGTCTTGCAAGTACGGTCCTAGTCACAGCTAAGGCTTGGGACAAAGCGCGATCGGAAGGTAGGGGAGTGGTGGAGATCCCCGGTAAAGCCAAAGCCGCCATGCAAGTCCTAACGAACGAGATGCTTGGAGACGACCAATGACGAAGATCAGTCGCCGCAGCCGTGACATTGACCCCAAAGCTGTCGAGCAATTCGCAGGTGCCGCAGCAGAGAACCCAACTCCGGCACCTGAGCAATCGACACCCGCCGAGGTGCCCCTCGCACGGCCTGACCTCCCTATGCATAGGCAGCGAGCAAAGACCGGCACGAAGGGACCAGGCACTAGCTTTCGCTACAACAAGAGCCAAGGCCGCCTCCTTGACTATGCGGTCGAGATGGAAGACATGAAGAAGCAGGAACTCCTCGAATCCCTCGTCTGGCCAATCCTCGAAGAGAAATACGGCGATCAAGTCCCACTCGATGGCTGAGGTGAGATGAAGACGATGACCACTGGTCAGGACTGCGTTTCGATAAGATCCTGGCCTTGAAAGGAATGAACGCGGACCATGACGCAGGACAATGACTCGGCTTACAAGGCCGAATATGACCGGCACTGGAACCAGGCAGTTGAAATCCTGACTGCCGCCGTGCGACTCGAACACCCCAGGCATGGAACCGTCGACTTCGCCGACTTCCTCACAGCAGCGCTCCGAGCCACAGCGGCAAATCTTGGAGATCCACACGCCCTCACTGCCGGACGCCCTGGTTCATGGGAATCCGCGGCACTCAGCGAACTCGTCCACGGAACCATCGGATCGAACCCCACCATGTTCGACCTCGCCCAATTCCGGACCGAACCCATTCAGGTCACCCTCAATGTCGCAGAACTCGTTCTCGTCGAAGCAGGGTCTCCCGGTGCCCCCAAATCCCATGATGACGCCGTGTATGAAGCGGGGGACAACGACGACCTCGCAACCGGGATCTCTCATCAATACGTCGAGGCCTATAGCGACTACGCTGAGCGATTCACAGCAGCGGTCCAAGCCGAGGCTGGGAAGCATCCCGGACTTTTCGACCTCGTCACAGTCACCGTTGACACCAACATCACCACCACAGGCACCTTAGACGCCCCTGGCGTAGAGAACCCTATCGAAGGGGACAGTGACCCTCTCGTCTGGCACTTCTGGTCCACCGCGCGAGAGAACGTGGGCCTGCCAATGATCCAAAGGAGGTCATGATGCGACTGCCACGGATTATCATCACGCTTGCCTTTCTCATGATCATCATTGCCCTCATCTGTGACTGGGCCGGCATCTAGATTGAAGAAGTAGTTACCGAAATGAACCCCGGACACATCGACACGCCCCTCACCCGCGCCCAGACACGCATCGAGGACAGCTTCGCAACCATGGGAGGCATTACTATCTACCTCAGCGAGGAGGAGATAGCAGCGGACGAATGGCGCAAGCTGATGCGCATGGTTGCACATGGGCTCGGTCGACCAGTCGAGACCTTCGCAAGCGAGACAACCGTCGTCGGTGCTCTGAAAGACTGGCCGGCGACCGCGGAGGAACTGCGAAAGGCGAAAAGCAACCAACGACGAGGCATACAAGCACTCAACGATCCTCTATGAATCTCCCGAAGAATGCCTCCGACATGCTGATCCTCCCGACCAATCCACCACATCAGGTATGGCTTGCCGAGAACGGCGATATTCCGGGCCTCGTCGACCCCGACGCAGGTAGAAGACCACGCTGGCACGACCGCGACACTCTAAACTGGAAAGGCATCGGTGATGCCGTCGAAAGTGCTGGCAGGCGACTTATCGCCGGCGAGTTCTCCATGGACAAAGCTGGTGACTGCTCACTGACAATCAATCTTGAGCTCTATAGATTCTCCGTCGCCGAGGCCGAGACCGTGGACAGCTGGTTTGGAGTCGCCGGCCCTCTCGGCGATCCCGGCATCACGAAGCCCTCTGATGGTCGACATCGCCTGTGGAATGTGTGGAAACACAATCCCCACGCACTTCTACCCATCAATTCCGACGCGCTCACATCGTCCTCAAATAGCAGTGCCTTTGCGATCCTCAGATTGGCCCCGTTTCGCGCGCTCGATCGCAACCCCGCCTACCGCGACGCACTCAGAAAGGCGGCAACGTGAACCGCGAACCAACCAGTCAGCAAGCAGACCTTTCCACCGAGCTCGCACAAGCCGCGAGAGCCCTATCGGAGATCGAGCTTATTAGATCTCACCCCGCCGATATTCAAGCAGTGCTGCCGAATCTCCGAACGACCATTGACTCACTCAAGCAAGTTTCAGCCCAACTGAGTTGGTGGCACAGCCGGTCCATAAGAGACAATGACTCCGTCGCCGGCGTCGGAGCCGGCACCGCCGTTGAAGACGCAGCCGCACAACTCCTCGCCGCCTCACGGTTCCTCTCCGTAGCGCGAGACGCAGTAGGAGCTGCCGAGGAGGCCACCGGCGAGGTGCGATGGAAACGACGACGCTCAACACCTACGCCCCATACCGACCAATAAGGCGAGAGGCGTCGTCAAGACAGGCGCTTCCCCTGCCACCACACATCCTCAGGGGACAGCCATATACCCAATGTCGAGCACCGACGATCCTTGAGCTCAACATAGATAGCACCATCGAACCCTAGCCGCGTAGCGACCCCGTCCACGCCCTCCATCCCGTCACGCTCCCAAGCGATCCTGGCACGGACGGGAGCAGGTGGCCGGTTCTGAAATGAGGCACGAGCGGGGAGAGCATTGTTGATCTGCTGCCAGTACCGCCACGTCGCCGTACCCCAATCCTCATCACTCACAGCACAATCCTTGATAGCTAACCGCTAGCACTCCGCAATCACACCGATGGCGGTGCAATGTCAGTGTTGTCGACCCGTGGCCCACGCTCATGAGGAGACTCATGTTTCACCGGAGAAGCCGCTTCCTCATCCCGTCCGCTCATCGCACCACGGATCGCACGGAGATCCTTCGAGACCTCAGCCATCGCCGGCGACTGCTCACGTGTATCAGTGCCGCGACTTACTGCTGCACGAGTCCCGCGTCGAGCTTCCTCACCCAATGCTCGAATCTGTCGCAAGAGGTCACTACTGACCTGGCTCCCTTGCGTGAAGCCCCGACTATTGTTCGCGTCACCCCGGCTTGGTATCATGGATGCAGAAGCAACATCGGACTCCCGGTTCCCGAGTCTTAACTGACTGTCTGGCCCCAGAGTTGATGGCCCCCAGGTCTTTGCCGCGGCAGCCTGGGGGTGCTTCATATTCAACTGCTGACCATCTATAGCGTTGATCAGCGTCAGCTTCCCCTCATCGAGCGTCGGCTGGATGAACCGCGGATCATCCAAAGCAATGTTGCGCCGCACCGACCACGACATAACATCGGCAGCCCAGAGCAGAGGCTCCTGGCCCATCCGCCCATGTGTGAATGCCACGTCACGGGCGATCTCACCACGAGAACGCAAACTGTCAACGACCTTCAAATCGCGATTGTTCAGTTCAGGCTCCCGGTTGTTGTCCGCGACGATCGCACGTAGAGCGTTCTCGCCCGAGCCGCGCGTGAGTTCCCGAGTTAACTGCGCCAAACATCGCGACCGCGCTTGAGCCATCGACTGATCTGATCCGCCCATCGGCATCTGCACTGCGACAATATTCCAGTCTGACTCTTGGGTGATGTAGTCACTCATTTCGAGGATCGAGTCATACTGCTTGGACTTGAATGCCTCAGTCGTGTGCCAGTACCGCTCGCCGGCGATGTCGACGAGCCCTTCCCGCACCTGATCCATCGCCTCCCGCGGAAAGATCACCGACGCAAGCTGATAAAACGGCTGCTCCCTCGACCCACGGACGGGAGCACGCATCGACTCATCGAGAAAAGCCACCGACGGCCCCGGCGTCGTCGCATAGAACCGCGTCAAAGACGGCGAACGCAGGCTCGGACTCGACATGAATAGACCTCTCACATGACAACAGTCATTGCACCCTATACCAAGCCACAGACGCACCAGCAGGGCATGTTGAGACCGGAAACCTAAATCGCTGCCGGTCTAGGCTGGAACCAGCCCGAGGACTTGAGCGCGACGCACGGTTCCACTATCATTAGAAGCGTAACGCCCCGGTGACTATTCGAGCTTCACGGCTCGGACTCCCGGGGCAACAGTATTTTCAGGGGAGGGTGCGTGGACGCTGGTGCCGCGCCAGACGGCCTCGACGGTCTCCTCAGTCAAGCGCGCTTCGACCGATATCTGAATCGCTACAACGGCAACCGGACGTTGGCCCTGCGACTATACACATGGAACCTCGCAGCTTCTTCGGCGCTTTGGGGTCCGATCAACATCCTTGAGATCGCCGTGCGCAACGCCATTCACGATAAGCTGGTCGAGCGCACTGGCCGCGGCGACTGGTGGGCCGACACGAGAGTTCGCCTCTGCCGCAACGAGCAAGAAGCTATCAATTCTGCCGTCTCAACGCTGCAACGTCGTGGCACGCAAGACCCCAACAGTGACCAGATCGTCGCTGCCACGTCGTTCGGTCTCTGGGTTGGTCTCACCGGCGCTGGAATTGCCCGCGACCGCCTGCTCAGTTATGAGACGACGTTGTGGCAACCGCGCGTGCAGCACGCGTTCCCACACCGCGGCGATCGCCGGCGTAAGTACATTCATGCCTGCCTCGACGATATCCGGGTTCTACGCAACCGTATCGCTCATCATGAGCCGATCTACCGCTCTCCATTAGAGAACATCTACAACGACATTCTTGAGATCACGGCGATGATCCACCCTGATGCACGAGGCTTCATCGAATCGCACAGTCGGGCCCATGAAGTCATCGGACAGCAGCGTGATGCTCTGACCACAGGCGAGATTAAGTTCTGATTCGACGCCAAAGATGACATGCAAAGGCAGTCTCAAAATACGTCAACGATCATCGACAGGTTTGGGCAAGAGCCCTGAGCTGAGTCGGGCGGCTAGGTCCAGCCCGAGTGGATGTGAAGAAGCGTTTGTGAAATTCGTGGCGACGTCTTCCGAAACCGAAACTGAGACAGCAGGAGGACAACGACAGTGCATGCAACCAGCAAGGCAGCAGAGGATGCAACTCGGATGGCACCATGGAGAGTTGCTCGGGAGAGACCTGTCCCCTCGGCGGTTGAATTGATCCTTTCAACCGTGCCGGAATGGTTTGGACAATCAGACTCGAACGCTGAGTACATCGAAGCTGCGAAGACGCTAGAAACATGGACTGCCAGAACCGCGGATGAGTCAGTCATTGGGGTCACCCTCGTTGATCACCACTTTCCCGAATCAGCGGAGATTCATTTCACCGCAGTCGAGAAAGCTCATCACGGTCATGGCGTTGGCACATCGATGATGAGCGCAATCGAGACTGATCTTCGGCAACGAGGCGTGCAGTTGCTCACTGTCAAGACACTCGGCCCCTCACATTCTGACCCTGGGTACGCGCTGACCCGCAGGTTCTATCGCAAGCACGGGTTTATCCCGCTTGAGGAGACCTCGATCTGGGGTGAGGGGACTCCATGCTTGATCATGGTGAAACCACTGGGTGTCGAAACCCCTTCCGTGCAGGAGTAAGTCCAACTCGTAGACCTATACTCTGATGCCCTCCCGTGCCTGCAGCACGCGAAAAGTAGAGGCTTCACCATCGGTGTTGCAGGCAATCAGTTCTACGTGGTTCGGCTATTCCGTTGGATCTGTGGCGACGAGCTCGACCTTGAACCGCTCGACGTTGTCTAAGAATGCAGCGTAGTGCTCATCTCCGCCTGCCCACGGGTGACGATCCACGTAGAGCTGATTCCAGCCATTCTGCGGTGCCGCCTCCCACAGGCGATCTACGTTCTGCGTTGCACCCGCATGGAAAGCGAGGTGGTTGAGACCGGCATCACGGCGATCGTGGATTCCGTCCCGTGGAGCGCTGGCGACCACGATGTATGTCGATCCGTGCCGCCAGCTGCGGCCACCATTCCACTCTTGGTAAGGCGTGTACCCGAGGATGTCGAAAAGCCATGCCCAAGAGCCGACGGATGCCTCAAGGTCCGAGACTTGTATCTCAACGTGATGCAACGATCCGAAGTCACTCATCCCGTTATCTTCCCTGGACCCAGACCCGACAGCAACAAGAGGTGCCTTCCTGCCATTGCGGGGTTGAATTCGGTGTCGACTGACTGATCACTCGACCGTCCCAGTTCCTTGGTAGTGGGACATCGAAGACGAGCAGCCTCATCGATCGGGCGGTAGCGGTGAGATTCAGCGATAGATGGCGGTGTTTTTTCAACTTTTCGTGGCGGTACTGAGTTCACGATCTCCGCGTGCGGCTACGGACTACTCGGCGAAAAATGAGCGTCGAGACTCTCACGCCTTGCTCGATTGGCCAGCATCAGTCGTGAAAGTCTTCAGGCTCCCTCGGGATGCGTTTGGCCATGAGGCAGAACCTATTGCCTTCCGGATCGGCGAGGACGTACCAGCTCCCTGACGGAACTACGTCTGTTCGCTTCGCCCCCAGGGACAAGAGCCTCTCGAGCTCGTCCGCTTGACTACGGTCGGTCGGACACAGATCGAGATGCAGAGTTCCATTTGCGGGAGTATCGTCCGAACGCTCGAAGAGAATCGTCGGAGCATTCGACGCCCCAGAGATAGCGACCCCTGTTCCATCCTTGGCCGAAATTTCGTACCCGAGTGCTTCGCACCAAAATCGGCTCAACCGATCTGGGGCCTGGGCCTTGATTACGAGGTCCCCAATTCGACTGGTCATGGGCTCACCCTACTTGCCAGTGTCGGCACAAAGTCGCTCTGGACCACTCAACCAGACGCGTCACGTCTTCATCCGTACGGCCTTTGGCCCGCCGGTTTAGCGTCGCCGGGCGATAATGAGTCCGTCCCATCCCTTTTCGCCTACTGTCTGGAGTGCCGTACCGTCCAGCTCGGGATGGGCTGCAATATCTTCCGCGACAGCACGTACCCCTTGAACTCTAGGGTCAGCGCTAGCAGCGTCAGCGACAGCTCCGTTACGAACGACGTTGTCAATGACGATGACTGCACCAGAACGTGTGAGCTTCAGTGCAGCCGCGAGGTAGGCGGGGTTATTCGGCTTGTCAGCATCGATGAATACGAAGTCGAACGGTTCGGCTCCGTCGTAGATCAGTCGCTCTGCCGATTCCGTTGCAGGTCCGACGATCGTCTCTATTCGATGTGAAACGCCAGCGGCATGAAAATTTGCCTCAGCGACCGCAGCGTTGTGTGGTTCAAGTTCGAGCGTGACGACTTGTCCCTGCTCGCCGACTGCTCGTGCGAGCCAAATCGTTGAGTATCCCGCTAGCGTGCCAAACTCAAGTACACGTCGAGCACCAGCGATCTGGGCCAACAACTCTAGGAACGCACCCTGATTAGCTGCGACTTCGGCATTCGGCATTGTGGTCTCAACGCCCGAATCACGCGCTACGACTAGGGCACTGTCTTCCCCGACAAGAGTCGACGTGAAGTACCTATCGACTGCGCGCCAAGCGTCGCTCGCTTCATAACGGTTAACCGGTACAGATGGTTCGAATTCGTCCATGCGTCCATTCTTCCGCATCGGTCCGAGCCGACAGGCCCTTACCAGGGACCTCCGTGGAGGTCGATATCACCTTCCGGCCAGTCGGTGACCGTTCGGACGGCAGGGCAGATGAGGATTGGGGAAGAGTCAGACTCAACCATCTGTGAGGGGTCGAGTCGTGCAGTGTGCCTTTCCGTTGCTCGGATACGCGTCCACCCGGCAGATAGGTAGAACGGCACGACAGCAGAGCGACATCCGAGGTATCCAAAGGAAACTGCGGCGTCATTCCTCATGCACTCCTGGGCTCGGTCCATTAGCTGTAGTCCCAGGCCGGCTCCGCGAGCTGTATTGCTGACCAGTACACCGCCGGTGCCTGCAACCAGCACATCAATCTTCCCAACGGAGATCACTCGTTTCTGGAACCCGACATGTCCCACGACGTCATTACCCAATCTGGCGATTACATGGAAATCTGCCGGCGAATAGCCATAGGGGCGATCGGGGTCCCATTGCCCGTACTCAGGAAGATACTCAGAATCGAATAGTCCCCGGAGACGCGCCAGATCCGGCTGATCAAGGTCATGGTGTGCGACTACTTCGATGTTGACCGGCATGTAATTCATCGTCTCACTGTCGAGAGGCCTACGACTTTATAGACCATGTGCCAGTGTGCTTTGCACAGGTCCGTCTCCGTGGTGATCCTTGCACAAAGTTGGCCGCCACGTCAGGCGTCTGCGGACCCTTCACGATAGATCTTTGCTCTGGTTATCTTGTCGTTGACAAGATCGAACACGGCGATCAGGGCGGCTGACTTTGAAATACCTTCGTGCGTCCAATTCTCAGTCATTTCAATGGCAACTGCATTTTCCCCCTCGATTATGCGTCGAAGGTTGAGCTGTGGGGTGAGCGCCTTCATTGCGGAGGTGAAAAACTCGCGTAGTTGGCCCTTGGGGACGGTGTAGTCGCCGGTCACCCAATCGGCCAAAGGGTCAAAGTCTGCGAGTAGCGCGTCAACGTCTTGGTTGTTGAACGCCTCGATATGTCGATTCACCAGGTCTTGCGTGTGGCTCATGATGTCTCCCAGTCGATATTTTTACCACCATAGTCGAATCGACATCGGTGACAACGTGTGCAAAGTAGGCGGCTTCTTGACAACGAACTCAGCAGAGAAGTATGTCGTCGGCCACCGCTCAATAACGATCAATTCTTCGACATCGATCTCGCGTGCCGTGCGTCAACGTAGCCAAGCGGATCTCCGTGTAGCAAAACATATGCTCAAAACTGTTTCGTAGCATAACTTCCCCCTATACGTTTTTGCACATATTCGATAGAATGGAACTATCAAGATCCCACTGACGGAGGTAGCGATGACCGCGACAATGAATGACTTCACGCCACGTCAGATCGAAGTGTCCTCACGACAGCTCGCCCGTATGCGGTGGCGTCGCGAGATCGACCGCGCCCACCGCGGGGGAGAGCCGCCGGCCTCGATCGCCGAGCGATTCGATAGTTCTGTCAAGGAGATCGAGTCCGAGATCCGAATACTTGAGAACCGGCCCAACCAGATTGTGCGCCGCCCCAAAGAGATCATCCATGAGTATGTGGTGGGGGAGAGGTCACGCGATGACCTCATCAAGAACTTGAGCGACTGGCCCTACACCTACGGTGAACTCGGTGTCTCAGGCACTAACCCACTCTCGTCCGACGCGTGGAATCGCGGCACGTGGGACGACGTCACACACGCCGAGATGAACGGGCTCATCGACGAAGACGCCTTTAAGCAGATCGCCCGAGCTGCCGACCTTCCCGCGTCAGTTTTTCCCCAATGGGTGAACGGCTCCACCCGGAAGGAACCCGCAGCTTGAGAGCAGCTGTGGCCGCCGAGCTCGAAACACTACAACCCGTGCTCGCGGCACGAGCCCACGACATCACCCAAGCACTCCTGCCGTTCCGACACGAGATCCGAGAAGAATACGAACGCAACTTCCCCGCCGGAGAACACGACGGAGAAGCCGTCATCATCCTCACCGCTGGTGTCCCCGGCGCAGGAAAGTCCACACTGGTCAACACTCTCGATGACCGGGACTCCTACCGTGAGATCGACCCCGACGAATTCAAGAAGATCTGCCTGAACGTCGCCGACCGCGAGGGCCTGCTCGACGAATGGACTTCACGCACCCTCTCCGATGGCCAACAGATCCAACCCGGCGAACTCGCCACACTCGTTCACCGACTCTCCACCGACCTCGCTGACGGCCTCGAAAACGACTGCTTTGAGCAGCAAGAGAACTTCATTCGTCAGGGAACCTTCTCATGGGACGGCCTGCCCCCGTACTACCTCGACAGCCTCAGAGTCGTCGGCGGATACGAGGGCTACCAAGTGATGGCCGTCGAGATCGGCAAAGACAGGGCAGTCGAGCAAGCGGGGGACCGGTGGTGGCAAGCCCGAGTCGATGGCGACCCGCAAGCCCGGTATCTCTCACCGAGCGTCATCACTGACATGTACCCACCCCAAACAGACCGATACTCAACGTCGTTGTCGAATGCAGTCGACCTCATCAACCGGCCCGAATCCGCCGATTTCGACATTGCCCGTATCACCATCCTCGACCGGATCGACCCGGACCAGCCGGTCACCAAGGCTTACGACCACAACCCCGACCACGACCTCACTATCGACGAAATCCAGCGCGACGTTGACGTCGACCGAGCTGCCACTGAGCCCACGACTGGCCCTGAGCGTTCAACCGGCGAGTCCCTGCTCGATCAGATCAGGGAGATCCGTCGCCAAGTCGACGGGCTCCCCGCCACAGGGACCATCACCGGCGACGATGACACAGGAGCCCCACCCTCCGCGGCGATCGAACACAACCGGCCAGATCTCAACGTCGAACGCGGTGGTCAAGGAACCACGCTATGACTAGCCCCGTCACAACAGACAAAGCAGATCCGGGCACCAGGCATAACATCATCGGCTACGCCCGAGTCAGCACCCGCGACCAGAACCCGAAAGCGCAAGAAGCTGAGCTGTACGCTGCCGGTGCTGCCAAGGTCTACGTCGACCATGGTGAATCTTCGCGCATCACTGCACGCCCTCAATGGCTGGCCTGCCTCGACTACCTCCGCCCCGGCGACACCCTCGTCGTGCGCAAGCTCGATCGCCTCGCCGGGTCCGAGAGAATCCTCATCGAAATCCTGCACGAACTCGCCGACCGCGAGATCGACATCCGCTCTCTGACTGAACCAGCAATCGACACCACGACCCCGATGGGCCGCGCCCTCTATGGCATTGTCGCCGTCTTCGCGCAACTACGTGTCGACACCATCCGAGAGAACACCCGTCGCGGCCTCGAATACGCCCGAGCTCAAGGCCGTTATGGGGGACGCCCCAAAGCACTCACCCCGGCCAAGGTCAAAGAAGCTGTCGCATGGCGCGAACCCGACGAACACGGACGCCCCAAGAAGACCTACCAGGAGATCGCCGACCTTTTCGACGTCTCCCGACACACCATCATGAGAGCCATCAAAGAAGCCGAGAACCGCGATGGATAACCCATTCGGCGGCATCCGCCCACTCAGACCGCCCCTCCCGTGGTTCGACGCTCTCTACGACGCCCTGCTGCCGATCGGACTGACGACTCTCATCCTGACGATCGGCTTCATCGTCCTCGCAAATATCCTCCGCCTCAAGGATTACAAGACCGGGTTCTGGGCGTTCGCCGTATTCTTCGGCGTCGTCACTCTCGTCGCCGGCCTCTTGCTCCTCGTCTTCGCGGAACCACCGATCCTATGGTGACCGACGACCCCCGCTTCTGGTCACACGTCGTCAAAGGCGACGACCCTGGCGACTGCTGGATCTGGACCGGTGCCATCAGCGACGACGGATATGGCCGGTACTGGACAACAGCCGGCGGCCGCCAAAAGGTGCTGCGCCCACACCGCTACGCCTACCAACTCATCACCGGCCAAGTACCTCAGGGCCACGTCCTCCACCAGTGCGACTTCCCCTTATGCGTCCACGCCGACGTCGACAACAGCCTCTCCCACCTCAGAGAGGGTACTAACGCCGAGAACGTTGCCGACCGCGCTGACCGGAAACGTTCTGGCAATCAGCACACCTCCACCTCTATCGTCGGCGCACCGCGGCGAGCCCGTTACGAACTCATGACCGAGATCCGCGACTGGGTCAAAGCCAACGGTTACGACCGCGAACGCATCGCCGCCCTGATTGCCGGCTATGACCCCGATGCCCCCACGCTGTTCTGACTTACGTCGATGACATCAGCCGTTCTGCGGTTTGCGATCGCTCTTCGTGGGGAAAGTAACCCCTAGATCGAGAAGATTATCAACGGTCAACACCGGGCCGTCCATGATGGCGTCGAGCAAGGCTTCCTGCTGATGTTCAAGGTGGACCAGCCACGTCAGAGTCGCCAGGAGCGTGTGGAACTCGCGTGACCACTCACTGGACCACTCCATAGGGACGATCTTGTCCAGATCAGAGGACTTCCTGCCAGCAGGGGTGCGTTTTCGGTATCCGAACCAGGAATGAATGACGTTTTTTGATCCGACTTCGTAGTCCCAGACGCGAGGGTCGACGTCTCTCCACTCTCCCGTCCCCAAAGAGAGGGTTCTGCTGGGCGCGTGATAAGAAATTGAATCCGGCACAGGCGTCTTTTGGACACTCACCTCGTATCGAGGGAGCGACACCACGTCACTTGCATCGAGTACTGACTCACCATCGCCGGGTGCAAATCCGTGGTGCCCGTCAGTGTGCAACCACAGAATTTTCTTCCCCATGGCAATTACTTCGTGGCGAAGCGAATCATCTCGCGTAATTGGGATGCGGATACCCCCACGACGAATATCTTCGGCAAACTGGTTTATATATCCCGCGTGCCCGACGACGCCGGCTACGTATGCCACCCACTCGTCTGCGCTGAGAGACAATGCTTCACAGAGTCCTACCGCTACATTCGGGGCACCATTAGGGTGATAGAGCGGGAATGCCCGGCCACCTCGGTTGTTGAAGTAGTCCATATCGGGGATAAGTTCAGAGAACATCAGACCCGGACCGCTGCCCGGAAAATGGGCGTGCTGCTCAACGATGAAGAGTTGGGAGCTGCCGACTGCACGTGCTCTCCAGAGGTCAGGAACTGGCCTGTGGAGCAAACGGCTGTCTGCAATGAGTTTTTGCCGGTCGAACGACCTATAACCAATTGGAACTATCGCCGGCTTGTCAGCAGGCCATTCCAAAGCATCGAAAGCCACATGTGTGTCTTGCTCAGTGTCCTCACCAGGCAGTGGAGCAGCGGCTCTATCGATTTTGGTAGTTTCAGTTTCTCGGAAGAGTTTTCGCTTTTCGTCCCTGTCTGTCTCCATTACAGCGTTGGACCAGCGATCCTCTAGCGTCGAGGAAGAAGGGCTATAAACCCACTTCTTGTTCGCTTTAACCCCTGGTGAAGGCCAGACGAATAGCTCTGAGACAGTCGGCAATGGACGCCACATCTCACTCGGTGGTGGTGTGAATTGTTCAGACCATTCGGTATCCGCGACCTCGAAGTGAGGATCGTCCAAGGACAGGCGAGCGAGGGCATCGAACTTCTCTTGCTTAGTTCCATGCAGGTCGATGTAGCGAATATCCGATGGTGTTTCAAGGTTGTTGGCCTCGTCCCTGAGGAACAATGCTATGGCTACCGGAGTCTCGATGTTGAAGACAGCATTTTTCGCCGGTGGCTGCTTACCCTCTGGGGTGAGATTAATGATCCACCCGCGGGACGTATTGCGACGAATATATTCGCGCATACCCGCGAATCCTGGCCCCTTGAGATAGCCAGTCGCGGTGATAAAACACGTGATCCCCGTCGTCGATCCCGGCGTGCTCTCGAAGACCTTCCACATTGCCCACCGCCAGAAGTAGACGTAAAGGTTTTTCAACACATATTCAGTGCGCCCGTTCCCTGGTTGTTTGAAGTCATTAGCAAGCGCATGGCTGTTTTTGAGCCCGTTGCCGCTTTCGACCCATCCCCCCTTTCCTTTAGCTTTATCGTCATAGGGCGGGTTGCCGATGCAGACCTGAATGTCGGTGTTGAGCTTCACCTTGTTTGCTTTGTGCCGTTGCTCTGCGAGCAACTGCAACGTATACGACAGCTTTTTGGTTTCTGTGGCCGAAGGATCTTCAAGAGTGTCGGCCACGAATAGGTTGAGTCCACCTTCGGGGAGTGAGCCTCCCAACTCGGATACTGCTTGGGACACCCTCAACTCTGCTACCGAGAACGGACCCGATTGGAGCTCAATGCCATATAAACGCTCTGCCATGTTGCTGACGGCGTCGGCTGCCGCCCCGGCACCGTACTTCCCGTTTTGTTCAGCCACTCTTCGAAGCACCGAAAGCGGATATGTCCCGGTTCCCATCGCCGGATCAATGACTGAAACAGATTCGTCAGAGAACCCCTGGGGGCGGTTCAAATAGGTACGGAGTGCTTGGTCGGTGAGGTTCACCATCCCATCGACGATTTCGACGGGAGTGTAGTACGAACCAGTGTTTTCTCTCCGCTGTGCGTCGTAGAGGGTGAGGAAGTGCTCGTATAGGTGCAGGTAGATGTCCGATCGCCCTTGCGCGATTCGCCTCCACTGCGTTGCTGAAAGTGCGCGAGTGATCGTTTCAATCGTCGTTGCTGTTGCCGAATGTTCGATGTGCTCCGTGAGGAGATCCAGGGATCGCCCGAGGAGAGTGTGGTTACCCCGCAGCTCCTGTGCAATGTCGGCGATGTTCTTCCCGGATAGATCTTGTCCCTCGGAGAGCGCAATCACCAGGGAGAAGACGACTGTCTGTGCAAAACCGTCAGCAAACTCTTCATCTGTCGAGCGAGGATAAAGCATCGCCTGCCAGTCGTCCTTCAATCCCAGGAACGGAGACAAAATGGACTGCTCTGAGCGTTTCTGCCGCTTGCGTTCATCCTTGAGGGCAGCAAGAACGTCTTCGCGCAGGAGAGAGGCCAGCGGTGCGATCGTCGTGATCAGCTTATTCACCGTATAAATCGGTGAAGGTTCCCACGTCAAGAATGCGCGAAGCATCCCCTCAAAATTCGAGGTGAAGTCGGCGTATCCTCGATGCTTCTTGATATCGGCAGTATGAAAACGCGCGGGTGACTCGGTCACCATCTCCCCATACCGCCACAGACGCCACTCTTTGCCATTGGTATGAAGAAGATTGGGGATGTTCTTCAACCGCTGCCACTGCACACCATTGTGAGTGGTCTTTCCATAAGTATCAGGATCGAGGCTCGTCTCCGGAGCTTTGAGCTCCACATGACCCGTAATCAGGTGTTTCACCCTCACGCCGAAATCAGGGCGCACCGAACCATCATCGAACGGAACCTCTCGATGGATAGTCGCAACAGTCCCCATGAGCTCCTGAGAGAACTCTTCAATCAGACCAGCCACGGGCTGCGATATTTGCGCTTCCGGCTGACCGGGGCCAACTGTGCTCTCACGAAGCCGATCCGCATACCTATTGAGAAGTTCCTGAAAAGTCGCCGTCATGCCCCTAAACTACCTTGAAAGTCACTCTCATCTAACAAGGCGCGAGAGGCCGGTCAGCAGTCCCATTCGGACTCGAACATGAGCCAATCCTCAAGGGTTTTCGAGTTGCGCGATAGTCCCTTCACCCGGCGTGAAATTTCGTCGACCGCTGCCATACTCAATTCGATGTCGAGGAAGTCTTTAGCATGGCTCGCATGGCGCACGAGGCCGTTGACAGAACCTTCTTTGAGAACATTCGAGTAGCTGATCACCCGGCACCCCCTGGGCACCGCGCAGTTCAGCATCACCTCACGCTGATGGCAAGATGCCACGACCAGCAGCTCGGTCTTTCCACTGCGCAGATTCAGGTCGCGCGGAGGAAGGGAGACAAATTTTTCAGGCTCATCGCTAGCCGCAACACAGACCTCCCCAGATGGTTCTTCGCTCCCGTTGAGTGGGGGATCGCCATGAATGTCTAACGTCAGATACCTGTACTCACGGAGCTTAGGCAGCGTTTTTTGAGTTCGGCTTCGTTCCTGACGAAGAAAACATCATCCTCGACAGTGAAATCGTCCCCGCGGCTTCTTGCTTCTGCTTCGGCTTGAGTGCCCAAGTACTTTGGGTTGTCGGGGTCATAGAGGTCATTGCGCAGATCCTTGCACAGAGGAACCAGCAACAGTGCGTGATCAGCCATAGCAAAAGTATAGCCATCGGCATTGACCCCCCGGCACGTACTAGTTAGACTATAACTAACACACAAACCACCAGCCAGACCAGGAGCCGGACGCTATGACCGTCTATATGTTCATCGATATCGACAACGACGACCACGAAGCCCCGTATGACAGTGAAACCGACACCCCTGACGATGTTATCGACAGACTCGGATTCAAGAACGCACCCGACGGCGTCAAAGACGCCTTGAGAGAGATCGTCAACCACGTCGCTGTCGGCCAGGACGATAAGATCCTCGACTCTCTCAACTTGCTCGGCCTCGAAGTCTACGACCAGGAACACCCCGAAGGTCTCTTCGACTACCGAGGCCACACAGACTAGTCCGGAATAAGCGATGTGGCGGCCGCAAACGCGACCGCCACATCTACACAAACCACCAACTGGCACGAAGCCAATCGGTGTTGCCGGGTACCACCCCGACACCACCAGGATACCAACCATTCAACCGCTCAAAGGACCAGCAATGCCTACCGGACCCCAGTACTCAGATGAGATGATGGCCCGACGCCAGAGAGTTAACTTCTCCGTCGACCCGGCTGCTATGAAACACGCAGCCGGCGCATGGAAATGGGCCTATGAAAACCACGTCACCGACGAGGCTACCTTCACCGACTGGATCAACCGCACCCTCACGGCTCACCCCGACGCCACCGATGAGGCCGAATCGGCTAAGAAGCAAGGCCGCATGTTCTGGATCGATCGTGCCAAGGCCGAGCTCCTGCCAGCACCGGGGGAGACCCCTAGCCGCTCAGAAGTCTTCCGCGCAGCCGTCGCGGCCGGGATTGCAGAGATAGAGGCCGAGGCCGGTAGTCGCGGTGAGGCGATCCCGATCATCGACCGGCTGCCCTCGAAGGTCTACCGCAACTGACGCCGGTGCCCACCGCCGACATGCCCCCGTAGCCATCGACTGAGAAGGAACCATGAACGTCGAAGAAGTCCGCGAACTAATCTACGAATCCAAAACGTGGCTGAAATCTGATCCAGCCAATCCGGGCCAGCCGACAGCGGCTCCCGATGATCTCATTAACCGTCTGTCTAGAGCCCTTGAGGCAACACTGCCGGCGCTCTATGCCGACTGCCACCTGTCCCGTGCGAATCTGGCTGACTATCTCGGCCTCGCAGATGAAAAATACCTTGAGCTGGTCCGCCTCCCCGCCCCGGACGCTCACGAGGGGTGGAGGCCGGAGACTATCGCCTCCTGGGACCGAACCCGAACCAAGCGCGAAATCACCCAAGCCGAGTACGAGGCAGTCTCGAAGGAGTGAATCCCGCAAGGCTAAGACTGTAAAGCTATGGTGCGCGGTCAGTCGGATGGCACGGGCAGAGACGGGATGAAGCTGCCATCGCGCACGGTTGGGCCTTGACCGTGTCCTCGCCGAGGTGGCCGGGGGAAGATCCGCACACAAAAACGTTGCAGAAAAAGCGAGAAACCTCTTGTGCCACAACCCTAGATTAGTTAGACTATAACTAACACAAGCCACCAACCACAGGAGTTCACCACCATGGACCTCGACCCCATCATCACCGCCATCATCACCGGATTCCGAAAGCGTGCCGACCGGATCTACCCGCTCCGCGCGGCACTGCCCACCATGACGGCTAGCTTCTCCCTCGGCGAATCCCGATCCGTCCTCGACGGCATCGACAGCCGAATCGAGGAGCTGGCAAGCAGTCTCTTCCCCTGGCCCGAGATTGACCCTTTCGGTGAACACGAGATCTCCGCCGACCTCCAATGCGACCCCACAATCGACGAAGCAGAATTCGCCCACCGCATCGCCGAGTACAGGAAGCGCACCTCCGCCGACTTCGAGCGCGAAACCAAGACCGCCCTCGCCTACCGAGACGCCGCCAAGCCCGCCGTCCTGGCCATGGTCACGGACTTTGCCATGCACGCCACCGCCGCTGATCTCGACAGCGACCTCTACAACCGCCTCAACAATCTCCTCGCCGAAGTCGGCCTCAGCCGCATCGCCGAACTTAACGACCATCACCGCCACCGCGCCCTCGCCGTCATCGCCGCACGGTAGAGAAGCCCCAGAGCGACCGTCCGGCCCTACGTAGGTCACCCCGTAGGGCCGGACGGCACCACCACGCAAACCACCAACCACAGGAGACGATCACCATGGCCCAGAACACCATCGACGGACAGCTCGACATCTTCGCCGTCATCGACGCCGCCGACCGCGAGGAACGCGCCGGAGACCTCCCCATCCACTTCACCACCGACCCAACACTGACCCCCGACGACCTCGAAGCCGCCTTCCAGGTCTGGATCGACCGCAATGGACGCATGGGATGCTTGCCAGACAGCCACATGTGGCACCGCGCTATTGTCGGCCCCTACGGAAACCGTGGACCACACCCGGCCTACGCCCTCACCGCCGACCTCCGCTGTAAGCACTACTGGCGCGAACCCTGCTTGTGCCCCGGCGACCTCGTCGACCGCATCTACTGCTCCGACTGCCAATGGTGGACCGGCATCTACACCAAAGCCTCCACTGCCGCGGTCGAATACCTCGACCACTGCTGGCCGGGGTGGCGCGACCTGCCAGTCCTGGCGGAGTCGAAACCGGAGAAGCCCATTAAGATCCCCAAGAACTACCCCGAGGAATGGAACATCCCCGGAGCCCCGATCCTCATCGATGGCGGCCCCGACCGCCTCGCCGCAGTCTGGGGACGATCCCCACTCGGAGGCTACGACGTTTCTCTCCCCGCGATCGACTGACCATCGGCAGGCCAAACCACAGCCAAGAAGGAAAGGTTTGGCCTGCTGCTCGGTTGAGTCTCGACCGTGGCCTTGCCAGTGAAGCCGGGGGAGACCCGCGCGAAAAAGTTCCCAGAAATCCTAGAAAACAATTGCGCCACAGCCCTCGATTAGTTAGACTATAACTAACACAAGCCACCAATCACAGGAGTTGAGCCCGATGACCGCAACCACCATCACCCCCGAGAGCCGGAAGCACTTCGTCTTCCTCTTTGACCTCGGCGTCGAATACTTCAACACCTGCATCGCCGGAGACCCTCGTGAAGCCGTCAGAAGCCTTGAATACCCTGCCAGTGTCTACCACGCATTGCATGCCAAGCTCTCCGCGGTCGTCCACTCCGATGCCGAACTAACCGCCGATAACTTCGCCTTCGAAGGCCGCGAACTCCTCGGCGAACTCGTTGAGATGGGCGCAGTCGACTTCGACTACATGTTCGAAACGAAACCTGCCACGATCCGCGAACGCTACACCACCGCCTTCGGCGAAGACCCCGAAGACACCGCCAGTCTCGACACGATCCACACCGAGAGCGTAAGCGCGGCCCACTCCATCTCATTCGGCCACTAAAAAGCTCCACAGCGACCGTCCGGCCCTGCGCAGGCCCACCCCGCAGGGCCGGACGGCACCAACACAAACCACCAACGCAAGGAGCCACCATGGACGACTACACCGCCGACGGATCAATCTGGATCAACGCCGGAGGCATGATCACCTGCCTCAACCACGGAGGCGGCTACCTCCAAACCGCTGTCAAGAACGGCGAAGGCCCACGCATCATCACCCCGCTCGATGACTGGGAGCACTTCACCGCCGAGGTGGCCGCTGAACATGGCCACAAGTGCGAATCCTGCACCTTCTACCGCTGAACCACCACACAAACCACCAACCACAGGAGCCACCCATGACACTGCGCCCCGAAGCCCGACTAACCCAAGCCATCGTCTCCGCCGAAGATCTGCCCACCCTGGCCAACCTCTACGCCACCTGCCATACCGACGCACGCCAAGACGGCACCCGTACCGCCCAAAACATCATGCTCGGAGTCCGACAGGCACTCATCAGCAAGGTCCGCCACGAAATCAAACACGCACCCACCACCTCGCTCGAAGCACTCATCCGCGACTGCTACGACCGCCACGACTGGCAGATCCCCGAATCCAGCCTCGACGACGTCGTCGTCGACGTCTGCAACAAAGTCCTCGAAGACCGCTACGACCTCGCCGACGTCCTCGACGAAATCTCCGCGACCATGCCCTACGCAATGCCTATCGCCGAGGTCAACCGGCGGTTCGTCGATGCCACATTCGGCATCATCGCATTCCGAAAGTGAGGCACCCATGACACTCAACATCTGCCGCTGGTGCGGCGAAGAGTTCCCGCCCCACCCCAACGAATCACCCAGCCACTACCGCCGCCGACCCTGCCAAGTCGCAACCCAAAACCACCAGCGCAGCCGTCGACGTTGAACCTCAATTCGCCGCTGTGCTGCCGTGCCAAAAACGGGCACGGCAGCACAGCGGAAACAAGCTCGATACGGGATGAAGTGGCAGGCGTGTTCGGTTGAATCTCGACCGTGTCCTCGACAACGCGGCAGGGAGATCCGCGCGAGAAAATTCCCGAAACACTCATGAATCCCTTGCGCCACCTGCCTAGATTAGTTAGACTATAACTAACACAAACCACCAACCACAGGAGTCGACCATGAGTATCAGGGAACTAGTTGTACTGACCGGGGACATTGGTTGACGCGGGCGACAGGTCCCGAGGATCTCCCTCGCGTGGTAGGCATCGGCTCAGATACACGGATGCCGTGAGGAGTCCCCTGGAGCTCGCGTCGAGATTCTGACGCCATTCGTCCAGTTGAGCGAGGGCGGCCGACGCGTTGCCATGGTGATGGATCTGGTCGATCGCTGAGGCGATCCTCGCCAAGGGGAAGCTTCCTTGGCGTAGGAGTACGGCCACACGGGCGTCGAGGACGTCGTCCTTTGTGTATTCGCGGTGCCCGTTCGAGTGTCGGCGTGGTTGCATGATGCCGGCCTCTTCCCATCCGCGCAGCGTCGCCGGGGTGACGCCGACGTGTCGCGCGAGTTCGCCGACGGTATAGGTGGCGGCAGGTGTCGGAGGCGTCGAATCAGGGAGGTTGGCAGCGCGGAGGACGGCCTCGAGTTCCCTCACTGTGTCACGCCCTGCCGCGAGCTGCGCGTGGGCCTGGTCTAAGGCCTCGAGGGCATCGCCCGGACGACCGCCTGTGACCGCCGTCATTATCGGAATCGCCCCCTGATGTCCGATGGCGCGAGCCAGGGTCGTGAACGCGAGCAGCTGATCAAGATGACCCTGGTCATACACGCGATACCCAGACAGTGTGCGTCGCGAGGCAGCGATGACCCCCTGCGCCTCGTAGTTGCGCACTGTCTGCGCCGACAGCCCGGCCGCACGGGCGAGATCGACGGGCCTGAAGCCGCGACCAGCGTTTGAGGGTTTTGCGACTGACTCAGTGGGCAACTGGACCACAACCTTTCATCGGTCCTTCAAAGTTACGATGAATGAGTATGACTACCAACCCAAAACCTGTCGGCCGCGTTCAGCGCACCCCAGACTTTGGCCTGTCCATGGAGGACCTGCGCGCGGTGGCGGCGTTCAACCTGGCATGTGCGCTGCAGGTCATCGATCTCTTCGAAGCGGTGCAGCCGCATGACCCGCGCCCACGTGATGCGTTGGCCGCGGCGGAGGGCTTCGTGCGCGGTGGGCCGCGGTCTCGTGCACAGCGCATCGGTGCTCCTGCTGCCCATCGAGCCTCCAAGGAGGTCAGCGGTGCTGCCTCGCATGCAGCGATGGCAGCCGGCGACGCGGCGGCGTCGGCCTATCTTCACCCGCTCGCCGACGCCTCCCAAGTCGGCCACATCCTCCGCGGTCCATCACATTGCGTGCTGGCGCTGGAGGCGCGAGCTGTCGAACCGTTCACGCGTGCGGCCGCCGTTGCCGCAGTTCTGGAACAGTCCACGCCTGCCGTAGTCGAGGTGCTGTGCCGCTACCCGCGTGCGGCGACGAGAGATCGAGCGACCGCTGACGTGATGTCGTTTCTGGATGTCCAGCTTCGGAAGTCGGTGAGCCGATGAGGACGCCTGACGAACAGCGCACGTGCCAGCCCGACATCCCTGTGATCGCAGCTGGGCGGCGGCACTCCGTCGGGGTTCGCCACGACGGCAGAGTGCTCGCCGCCGGGAGGCTTGACGCACCGGAGTGCGCTGTGAGCGATTGGCGCAACCTAGTCGCCGTGGCGGCCGGTAACGTTCACGTCGCAAGAAACACTGGGCGCTCACACACTGTCGGCCTGCGCGCCGACGGGACGGCGGTGGCGACCGGATGGAACGGCGACGGGCAGTGCGACGTAGCCAGTTGGAACACGGTGGTGAACATCGCTGCCGGGTGGCGTCGCACCCTCGGGGTGCTGGCGGACGGGACCGTGAACGCCGTCGGGCGGCGCAGCGAAGGAGCATGCGAGGTCGGCCAGTGGCGCGACATCACCGCCGTGGCTACCGGGGACTGGCACTCCGTCGGTCTTCATGGCGACGGAACCGTGGTGGCGACGGGGAACAACCATCGTGGTCAATGCGACGTCGCGCACTGGCGACACGTTCGAGGCATCGCCGCGGGCTACCTGCACACCACCGCCGTCACTCACGACGGAGAGGTGCTCACCACCGGCGACGTCCGAGGCGGCCTCGCCGAGGCTGCCCACTG
>NZ_JABUYD010000024.1:0-60131 GCF_014897515.1 Brevibacterium sp. FME17 | reverse complement strand
GTCGTCGATCAGCAAGCCGCCTAACTCCCTTTGGCCTCATTCACCTTGACAACTTCCGAGACGCGAAATTCCGTGGATCCACAGTAACAACCACCCCCGAAGCTATCGTCATCACGCACGGGCGGATGCGAAGGCTCGGCGGATCAACACCAGGTGTCACGATCGCGTTCGATCAGATCATTCAAGTTAGCGACGAGAAGCCTAAAGGCGGCAAACCCGGAACATACGAGATCATCACCCGCGGGTACGCTCCCACCGGCGCTGGCCGGCCACATGAGATCTGGTACACCAGCAGGCAGCAGAAGGAGATCCAGCGCCTGTCCAAGCTAATCACCGCTAGAGGGGCAGCAGGCAATGACGAAGTAGCCGCTTCAGGTTCGTCGGCTCCAGTCTCATTCACTTCAGTCCGGATTCCAGACGGGCCAGTAGCTTTCAACGGCTGGAAAGTCGACGGACGGAAACTCCGCGGAGAGGGTCAAGAGTTCGACCTCATAGGAGCAAAGGTCGAATTTGAAGCTGGCGCAAACGCCGGCAGTCGGATCACAGCTGCCCGAGTCGTGACAGGCGGTGTACTGTTCGGCCCTATCGGAGCTGTTGCTGGTGGACTGTTGCGAAAGAACCGAAATAAGGTCTATATCGTAATCTCCTTCACCGACGGATCTACCGGCCTCATCGAAGCGCCAGCGAAGAAGGAAACAGACGCCCGGAAGTTCGCGAACCACTTGAAGAGTGTCGCCAACAGTCTTTCGAGTTAGGGCACGGCTCCCGTAGGAGGCACCGTGTGACTATTGGGAGCGTAGTAGTTCAGGCGAGGTGGAAGAGTAGGAAGCGCAGTGGTCGCGGCACTGATCCGATATCCAAAGTGGCAGTCGTGCCACGACACTGTCGCAAGGAGCCGAACTCATGAGCAGCGATCCAGTAGAGGGTGCTACCGACGACGAGAGGCGAGAACACCTCAAGAATGCCGACGAAGACATCAAGAATTGCGCCGGGAAGAAGTTTTCGATCCGGGTCTCAAGCTATGGAAGGATTCTTAGATCCTGGCATGGATTCGCAATACAATTCCTAGCACTTTTAGATCATTGTGAATCTGACGATCAAGCTTCTTCAGAGCTAGCGAGAAATGTCGGAGATCTGTCGGTGCAAGACCAGCTGATCATTGCATTGGACCAGTCGATCCTTGCATACACATCTGGGTTGTGTGCTGTCGTCGAGCAAGGGCGCATTATTGAGCAGAAGTACTTGAGCGATGATCACATTGAAGAGTCGAAGAGGCGAAATGAAGAGATTAAGAACAACCATCCGTACGGGCTCTTCTTCGGGAAGCTGAGAAACCATCTACTGCATTCTCTTTCAGCCCCCCTGGACCTTCGTCGCCTTCCTGGACTCGGGCACTGGATCTGTGGGCTTGGCAACGGAGCCACTTCTAAACAATGCCCGACTAGATAGTTCAGCCAAGAAACTATTGCGCGAGGCTGGCGATAAGGTCGTCATTAGTGGCCACATTCGACCTCACCTTGAGGCGATGGTTGACCACTACAAGTGGCTAGTAAACACTGCCGTTGCTGAGCAGGTCGACATTATCCAAGAACACGACCAGCTAGTTGAAAGACGCAACCTCATTTTGGCTGGTGGTAGAGATGATGGGCGTGACATGGACGTGAAAATCGCTGACCTTGAACGCCAGCTCGCGGAACACCGGGCCCAGGAAGACAATGGCGAAGCAGGGCAGCAGGCACAGCACGAACCGTAACCGGGCACTGGTCGAGGTTGGGATAACATGCGGTGTCGCGCTAACGCACGAACGTCTTCCACCGTCCTTGTCGTCGTTCGAACGCGAACCGCTCCGCCCGCAACAGCCTGACCCGCTCCACAACGTCTGGCGCGTAACTGTAAGCCGCGTCCGTATCCACCAGCCCCTCGAGCACAACAGCGTACTTCTCGGGCGGCAGATCAATGCGCCGGCACAACGCTTCACGGGCTTCGGCAGATGACGCTGTCTTCTCGAGGTCAAGGATCATCCGATCATGCGCGGACAGCTCGTTCACAGTGCCAGGAACCATAGAGGCCAGCGTGGCAGAAGAGGCTGAACTTCATACTTTCATGGGATGTGCGGCAAGGGCGAAGTCGGGTAGCTTCTCAGGTGCCGCTGAATGGCGGTAAGTTAACTTGGGCAAAGAACGGAAGGTTAGTCTCATGAAACTGATGAAGACACTGGTCGCTAGCGCCGCAGCGGCCACAATGCTCGTCAGCCTCGCTGTGACTCCAGCTGCAGCGACAACCCCCAACCAAATCTCCGATGAAGATCTGAATACCGTACAAGGCTCCTCACCTTACGTCGAAGCAGAGACTGAAGAGGAGGCGATGAAGAAGCTCGACAAGATTGAGCAGGAGAACCCTGGGGGCGTGTCAGCACAGGCTGGGAGTGCCAGATTCGGTCCGTGCAAGCTCTATCCTGAGAGTTTCCACACGCGAGATTCGGGCAACCACGATTACGGAGGAGTCAAACCAGTCACTGTGTGCACGAAGAAGGTGACTGGGATCAAGATGGCCTCCCAACTGCGCTACAAAAACGCTTTGATGTGGGTGAAAACCGGTATTCAGGTACCGCAAACCGCGCAGGCCAAAGATCTCAAAGTTGGTAAGTATAAATACAAGGACAAGAAAGACTGGGCGGTCAAGTTCCAGCAGAAGAACATGAACTACCTATGCAAAGGTAAGAAGAAGCACAATTGGTCAGCCAGTACGATTGGCCGGCTCCGCTATCACGGACACACATACTGGGCTCGCGTCTACGCAAGCCCACGCAGCGCAAACTGCGGACCGCACTGATTCTCCTAGAGAAAGACTAGAGACATGAGCAACCAAACTGTGTATCTGTTATTCGCTGAACAGACCTCCCCCTTCGACGATGAAGAATTGATCGACCCGTTGGTTGGTATTTTTGCTAGCAGAGCCGAGTGTCTTCGCGTCCAGAAGGAGCAGCCAGAATACAAAATCAGCTGGGAGGAACGTGAGGTCGAGGATGCGGACGACCACACGATCGAATCCGGTGACACCGTTTACGCATACCACTACATGGCGACGTACAGACCGACTCCCGATGGTGGAGAAGCGATCGAGCTCTTGAGCGATGCCGCAGTTGAGGACATCTTCTTCCAAGAAGAGAACGCCCGGAAGAAGCTTGAGGTCGGTGACCTCCAGGTGATCAAGGTCGGTGAACTTCGGCTGAAAGGTGATTTTCAGATTATCGAAGGCTAACGCGCCAGAGTAGTTTCAACCTTGAAGAGTGGCCCACGCAAACGCGCTAGGGCCACTCTCTTTTTGTCTCCCGCGTGTCGTCTCTGGCATCTTTCCCGTGTCCGGTCGCATGCTCCGTGCATGATAGTTCGCAACCTCACCGCCGACGCCCTCGGGAAGACAGTCACCCTCCCGACGTTGGCACACCTCGGTCGCTGCGCACGCGGCACACTCCACAACATCACCCTCGAAGCCGCCACCGACACCTCCACCCTCACCATCGGAGACCACCGGCACTCGGCCCCCAATGACGCGACCATCCACGTCACCACCGAAGTCAGTGGGCTCTGATGGTCAAGCGCAAAGACATCGATCGCAGCGGGTGGGACCCGGCCAAGTGCCAAGGATTCAGCAAGTCCACCCAACGGCAGTGCAACTCCTACCCCGTGCACGGACTCACCGTCTGCCGGGTGCATGGGGGATCCAGCAAGCGCGCCAAGACCGCCGCCACCCGCAACCTCGAGCAAGAGAAGCTCACCCGTGTTGCCCGACGCCTCGGCACACCCCACACCGACCTAGACCCCGCACAGGCACTCCTGGACCTCGTCGCGTCCAAAGCCGGCGAGGTCGAATGGCTCAGGCATCAGGTGGAGCTCCTCGAAACGGACGGTGAACTCTGGTGGGGGAAGACGAAGGAGTCCGAGGAAGACAACCCTATGGGCGGAAAGTCTGAGACCGTCCAGGAAGCCCGCCAGCACGTTGTCTACACGCTGTTGCACAAAGCCCAGGACCAGCTCGCCCGGTACGCCAGCGAAACGTTGAAGGCGGGTGTGGATGAGCGACAAGTCCGCATCGCTGAGCGCACTGGTGAACAGTTCGAAGCAGTCATCACCGCCCTGTTGCCCGCGATCGGTGCCACCCCGGAGCAGATGAAACTCGCGGCAGCCGAGATCCCGAAGATCCTCCGCAACGTCGGGGGAGGCGCCAAGTGACGATCCAGCAGGTGCAAGCCCAACGTGAACGCATCCGCCGTGCTGCCGGTCTCCTCGCGGTCGAACACCATGCGGCAGGCTCCACGCCCGCAGGCATGACGATCAAAGCCCACGCCCTGTCAAGCTCCGGGACGGTTCTATAGATTGTCAAGCGATTCCGAGGTCCACTTTGAGATCATTAAATACCTCTCTAGCAATGAATCGCTTCAAGCCCCGCATGGCGTCCTTCTTCGACAGTCCCTCGCTTTGCCGACGCTCCATGTAAGCGATCGTCCTCTCGTCGTATCGCAGCCGGCAGACTGTCACCATGTGCAGTGCTCGATTCGCTTGCCGGTCACCACCACGATGAAGCCGCATTCGATGCGACTTTCCTGACGAAACTGGTATCGGAACTGTGCCACACAGTCGGGCGAACGCTGCCTCCGACGTCAACCGGTCGATATTCTCTCCGGCAGTGATCACGAACTGAGCAGCGTGCCTGGTGCTGATCCCGACTCGTGACAGCAGAGTCGGTGCCACAATCGTGACCAGCTTGTCCAGATGACCATCGAGCGTGGCGATCTCTGTGTCGAGGTCGCGTACTCGGTGGGCTAGTCCATGCAGACACAGTTTGGCGGCCTGTTCGGGGTCGTCAAGACGATCGCCATCTGCTCGAAGCTTGGCGCACTGTCTGGCCAGCCCTTTGCCCGATCGCGCATCCAAGCGCTCACGAAGAGAAGCGGGAGCAGTGATGGCAACGTCTTGGAGCTGAACAAGAGCCACAGTACGCGCTTTAACCGCCGATGCCCGGACCACGGTTAGCTCTCTGATGGACTCGATGATCTCGGTCGACACCTTTGGCACCGCGGTTGCTTCACCGGCCAGTGTCTTGCGCACATCGACCTCATGATCGACCAGGAATCTTGACAGGCCTGCAGCGTACGAGCCCGTTGATTCCAGTCCGATCTTGTCGACGGCCCCGAACCCAACTACCCAGTCCAGCAGTTTGTTGTATCCGCTGGTGGTGGCGTTGAACTGCCGATCAGCGATCTTTTCGCCTGTCCGGGTCAGTATCGTCACATGGTGAGTGTCCTTGTGCGCATCGACTCCCGCGATGATGGTTTCGTGAGTCGAAACAGGTAAGGCCTTCATGATGTGGTCCTCTCCTTCACGAGTAACGTGTTGGATGACTCGAGCCGGGCCGGGAGGACACAACAGTGATGAGACATGTTGAACAGGGTCCTATGAAGTCACATCCCCGCTCAGCCTGGTCTTCCAGACTTTGCTCGAGGCTCCTGGCGGTATCGACGAGTCCTGGGCAGGACAACTCCGAAAGCCGAAGCGTCAGTTTCATAGGAAGTCAGATCCCGCCAGAAGCCTCACTACCATTCTCGCTGTTTCGTAGAGGCTGTTTTCCTTGGTTTCCTAAGCGGCTACCGACTCGATGTCATCCTGGTTGATCCACGCAGCATGCACCTCGAACGGCGGCCGGTACCCGATCGCCGAATGCAAGCGTTCCTGGTTGTACCAAAAAACCCATTTCGACGTCTCTGCCATCACCTCAATCAACCCCGACCACTCTTTCCGATCAATTAACTCAGCCTTATAAACCGAGTTCAGCGCCTCAGCCATGGCATTGTCGTAGGAATCCCCACGGGCCCCCACAGACGCCACGACCTCTGACTCCGCCAGGGTCTCGCCATAGCGAATCGACCGGAATTGCACGCCGCGATCCGAGTGGTGGACAAGCCCGGATACGTCCTCGCCGGCACGGAATTTCGCAGCCAGAGCCATCGTCAACGCATCCCTGGCTAGAAACTCGCGCATATGGTTCGTCACCTGCCAGCCCACGATCTCACGATGGAAGACATCGAGGATGAACGTCGTGTACACCCACCCAGCAGTCGTCGGCACGTACGTGATGTCAGCGACCCAAAGACAGTTCGGTCCCGCTGCTGAGAACTCGCGTTCGACGAGGTCGTTCGGGCACTCCTCGGCCCTGGCCGAGGCCGTCTTCGGACGCTTCCGCTTCCGACGGATCCCGTCGATGCCCAGCCACCTCATCAACCGCTCGACCGTGCACCGGGCGATGTTGCCGAACCGATCTGCGTAGTCACGGTTGATCGCCTTCCACATCTTGCGTACCCCGTAGCACGAATAGTTCGCCTCATAGACGTCCTTGATGACGACTATGAGTTCCCGGTCCCGAAGAGTCCGGGCAGAGGGCTGCCGCTTTCTGAAGGCGTAATACGAGCTCACAGCAATCCGCGCAGCAGTCCCTGACAGGGCGCGCACGATTGGCTCGACTCCAAACTCGTGTTTGTTCTCGTCGATGAAGTCAACGATCACTTTGATGGGCGGTCGAGCTCCGCCGCGAAGAAAGCCGAGGCCTTCTTCAGGATCTCGTTGGCCCGTCTTGACTCGGCTAACTCGGCTCGCAGACGGCGGTTCTCAGCTTCAAGGTCGACTGACTCCGTCGGCGTAGCTTTACCGGAGTCCTTGTGTTTGCGCACCCAGACTCGCAGGGTTTCTTTGCTCAGCCCGAGTTCGTTCGCGACGCGGGTGATGGCCCCGTTCGCAGTATCGGGGTCAGCTTGGGCATGCATGACGAGCTCGACGGCACGAGCCTTGAGTTCGTCGGTGTATTTCACTGGCACGAGAGAATCTCCTTCTTCCAATCTCCCTGCCTCTATTATCCCCGGAGCGATTCACTTTTCGCATACCCGGGACCCGTGAGATTCCTCTTTTAGCTGATCAGGGATCCACAGGTATGGACTTCCGTCGGCGAAGTGACAATACTCGGTCCCAGGTGCCTTCTGCGTGAAGGACCACGAACTGTGACATCACGATTCGACGAAGAGGAGACGTGTTATGAACACCCCAGAGAGCATTGCCTACACCGCGAAGGCCGAAATCACCGGAGGCCGTGACGGTCATGGAACCACGGATGACAAGGCACTCGACGTTGACCTGCGCAGCCCCAAGGAAATGGGCGGACCCGGTGGCGGAACCAACCCGGAGCAGCTCTTCGCTGTCGGCTACGGGGCCTGCTTCCAGGGCGCAATGGGCCTGGCCGGCAAGGAACTCGGGGTCGACACCTCGAAGTCCGTCGTCAACGCCGAAGTCGGAATCGGCAAAGAGGGCGAGAGCTTCGGAATCAGCGTCAAGCTCACCGTGACCATCCCCGGCGCCGACCAGGACACCGCACAGAAGGTCGTCGATCGCACCCACGAGCTGTGCCCCTACTCGAAGGCCACGCGCGGAAACATCCCGGTCGAGCTCGTCGTCCACGGCTCCTGACCAACATCCACCGACCATGCCGGCACCCGAGAAGCTACTCGGGTGCCGGCATGAGTTGTGGGAGTACACATGAGCATTGACCTCGCTCTCACCGTCGTCGGCAGCATCAACGCTGATATCATGGCCACCACCCAGCGCCTGCCCGCAGCCGGTGAGAATCAGATCGCGGTCTGTGAAGGGGCGAATGCGCATGTGAGCCTCGCCGGGCGAGAATTCCACGCCCATGAGTCCGTGCTCACGCAGCTCGAAATCTCCCTTGACCTCATCACAGAACTGTCACATTCCGTGCGCGGGCGATTCGTCATCAACGCCGCACCGGCATTGCCCTTACCCGCCGAGGTGGTCGAACGCGCCGATCTCATCATCGTCAACGAAACCGAATACGACCTGCTCCCGCAGCTGCCTGAGGCGAAGCTGGTTGCAGTCACGTACGGCTCGCAGGGCTCGGCCCTGTACGAACACGGTCGGCAGGTGGCCTTCGCGAAGGCACTGCCCCGCAGCCCGGTCAACACCGTCGGTGCCGAAGCAGTGATGGACCCGTCTGCCCAACCCGAATTCCACCAGCTCGACCACTACCTGCGATCGGTGGCTTCCACTGACACCGAGGCGACTTCCACGGAGGCTATGACATGACAGATCCAGCAGACCATTCGCGCACACTGTTCACCGGTCTGAGTGCCTTCCCGCTGACCCCGATCCGGGACGAGGAGATCGACGAGGCTGCATATGAAGGACTGATCGGCCGCCTCGTCGCAGCCGGAGTCGATTCGATCACCGCCCTGGGCTCGACCGGGTCATACGTCTACCTCACCCCGGACGAACGTGCCCGGGTCGCCCGACTGACCGTTGACCGTGCCGCCGGGATTCCCGTGTTCGTCGGGGTCGGTGCACTGCGCACACGGGAGGTGCTGGCCAACGTAGGCGCCGCTGAGGCCGCTGGCGCCCAAGGCCTCCTGCTCGCTCCCGTCAGCTATCAGCCGTTGACCGAGGACGACGTATTCGAACTCTTCCGGACGGTCACTTCGGCAAGCGATCTTCCTGTCGTCGTCTACGATAACCCCGGCACGACGCACTTCACCTTCACCACCGACCTCTACGCGCGCCTGGCCGCGCTTGAGGGCGTGGCCTCGATCAAGATCCCCGGACTGGCGATGTCACCACCGGACTTCACCGCTCATGTCGAGGCGATCCGTGCCGCCACCGACAACCAGGTGAGTATCGGGGTCTCCGGCGACGCCTTCGGTGCAGCTGGACTCAATGCCGGCTGCGATGCCTGGTACACGGCAGTCGGTGGGACCCTGCCGAGCCCAATGCTCGCCATCACCCGAGCCGCACTCAACGGTGAGGCGGAGAGAGCATCGGAACTCTCCGCGCAGCTCCAGCCGTTGTGGGACCTCCTCGCCGAATTCGGCGGCAGCCTGCGAGTCACCGCCGCCATCGCAGAACATCTCGGACTAGTCGGCGCCTCGTCCCTGCCCCTGCCGATCCTTGGCCTGACCGATACTCAGAAGGAAAAGGTCGCCGAGGTGGTCGAGACCCTCAATCTCAGCTGATCGACCGAAGGTGCTGATGGGCCACAGGATCAGTCGATCTTGCCGATGGGTTCGCGTTTCTCCGCTTGGAACTGGTCCTCGGCACGACCGCGGGCCCAATAGGCAGAGATCGACAGAGACTCTCGTGGCACCTCGTGTTCCTTGAGGACCTTCCGAATCGTTTTGATCGTCTCCCGCTCGCCATGGGCGAAGACCTGCGGTGTTCCCTCGGGCCAGTTGAGACCGCGAACAGCGGCAATGAGCTCATCGTCATTGTCGACCCAGACCACGGTGATGCCAGCCGGTGTCACCGGAAGCACACGGTCTGCTTCCTCGGCTACGGCGGCGATGACGGTTCCCTTCGCCTCGGTGTCGATGGCTTCGAGGGCCGTGCTCACGGCAGGGATCGCGGTGTGGTCGGCGATGAGCAGGTGCCATGGGGCATCCGGATTCGGCTGGTATTTGCCTCCGGCGCCGACCATGACCAGCGTGTCGCCCGGCTGAACCTGTTTGGCCCAGGGCCCGGCGACGCCCTCATCACCGTGGATGACGAAGTCTAGGGACAGCCATTTCTCGTCCTCGTTGAACTCCCGCACGGTGTAGGTGCGGTTGCGGGGAAGCATCTCCGGGGAGTTCTCGCGCAGTTCCGTCAGATCGTAGGGCGGGGTCAGCCCGTGTGCGGGGTCGGCGAACATGAGTTTGACGTATTTGTCTGTCGCCTCGTTCGGCGAGATCGCGTCGAAGCCGTCGCCACCGACCGTGATCCGAATGAGGTTCGGGGTGATGTCTTTGACCTTTTGCACGGTCAGAACGGCCTGTGGGCGAGGCGGGCGCGGGGCACGAGTCTCTGAGACCGGTGGGTTCGTCATGAAGCTCCTTCTCATTGGATAAGTTAGCCTCACCTTAGCAAAGGGGTTTGTCAGACGGCTCTCTGGGACCAATCCTCACGCAGCCGACGCAGACCCTTGAGCGCCTTGGGGGAGTCGATGTATTCGACGTCGGGTAGGGACGAGCTCGGACTCTTGCACAGGAGCATGTCCTCGGGGTCCATCAGCGCGATGCGCTTTCCGTCCTCCTCGAGCCGACCCATCGCCTCGGTGAGCATGCGCCTGGCCACCGCATTGATCTCGTTGACCCGGCGCAGGTCGAGGACGAAGGCCTCTACATTGGATTCGGGTGCGTCCATGGTCCGGATGACGTTTTCGGCACCGCTCCACTGGATCAGACCCTGCAAGCTGCAGATGCGGACCATGACGCCCTGAGAATCCACGAAGCGGCGGTCACGACGAATGATCGAGCGGGCAGGTTCGGGCGCGTCCATGATGTGCAGACTCAACTCGCGTGAGAGAGTCCGGAAGATATTGGCTCCGCGAACACTCGTCCCGTGCTTGTCCAAGCGCGGAGAGAAGGTGGCGATGCCGACCTGCCCGGGCAGGACCCCGAAGACTCCGCCGGAGACGCCGGACTTGGCGGGTATGCCGACCTCTGTCATCCAGTCACCGGCAGCGTCGTACATGCCACACGTCATCATGACGCCCAGGACATGTCGGTTCACACGGGGTGAGAGCACCTGCTTGTCGGTGATGGGATTGACCCCGCCCGCGGCCAGAGTGGCGGCCATGATTCCCAGATCTTTGGTGGTGACGACGACCGAGCACTGGGCGATATAACCTTGGACCACCTCGTCGGGCTGGTCGGTGTAGACACCATAGGACCGGAGCATATTGGCGATCGCGACATTGCGGTAGGCCTCACCCCATTCGCCTTCGGCCACCGAATCATCGATGTGCAGCTCGCGACCGGCGAACTCGGACAGGCCGGCCCGAACAATCTCGATCCGCTCGGCCAGTGAGGTGCCCGGCTCACCCAGGAGCGAATGGATGACCATGGCTCCGGCATTGATCATCGGGTTCAGCGGCTTACCGGACATCTTGTCCAAAGAGATCTCGTTGAAGGCTTCGCCGCTGGGCTCGACACCGACCATCTCGAGGACCGCTGCCAGCCCTTCCTGCTCGATGGCCATGCCGTAGATGAACGGCTTCGACATCGACTGGATGGAGAACTCGTATTCCGAATCACCCGAGGCATATTCGACCCCGTCGAGGGTGGAGATGCAGATGCCCAGTTTCTCCGGATCGGCCGAGGCCAGATCGGGTATGTAGTCCGCGTTCTCACCGGACCGGTCTGATCTGTGACGATCGAGAGTCTCGTCCAAGAAATCAGGGATAGGGGATCGCATTGCACCTCCTGCAGTGTGATGAAATTCGGCTGAGTGTGTTGGGGCCCGCTGTTGCCCGACTGCTATTCTCACATACCCCTGTGCAGGTGGGGAGACTATCCTGAGTGTGCTGTCCCGTCGAGGCGCAGCACGGTCTCGAGCAGTACCTCGATTCCCGGGAGAATGTCATCGAGTTCGGTGAATTCTTCGGGACAGTGGCTGCGGCCATCGTGCGAGGGCACGAAGATCATGCCCACCTGAGTCATGGCGGCGATGATCCCCGCGTCGTGACCGGCGCCGGAGAACATTGTGGCGCGTGTGTGACCAAGCTCATCGGCCACCTCGGCGATGGTGGAGGTGATCGGTTCGTGCAGCGGCACGGGCGCATCGTCCGTGGTCCACTCCATCTCCACATGCACACCGCGTGCATCAGCATTCTGACTGGCGGCATCGGTGAGCCTGCGCTGCGCCTCATGCAGCCATGAACCGTCGGGGCCGCGGAATTCGCCTTCGACGCTGGCATTGGCCGAGACGACATTCACAGCCTCGGGAGTGAACTGGATCTGACCACTGGTGCCGCGGGTGTTCGTCCCGGACTCGGCGATCGATTCAACGGCGAGCACGGTGCCGGCGGCCGCACACCCGGCGTCGGCGCGGACATCCATCGGGGTCGTACCGGCATGATCCTGCCGTCCGGTGAAGAGCGCTTTGAAGTGATTGATCCCGGTGATCGTCTCAACCACGCCGATCTGTCTGCCCATCCGCTCCAGCTCCGGCCCCTGCTCGATGTGGAGTTCGAGGAACGCGGTGACCTTCGAGAAGTCGTAGCGTGCATCGAGGAAGGCTTCGGGGTCGATCCCGGATTCAGGCAGAGCTTCGGCGAGGCTGCGGCCACTGGTGTCCGTGGCGGCCAGAGTAGTGCGGTCGACGAGTCCGGTCATCGCCCGGGAGCCTACGCAGAAGAAACCGAAGTCGTTGGGCTCCTCGTTGAAGAAGACCACGACCACAAGATCATGGTCGAGTCGAACGTTGTTCTCCCGCAGCAGCCGCACGACCTCGATGGCGCCGAGGACTCCGGTGATCCCATCGAAGCGGCCACCGCCGTCAACGGTGTCGGTATGGGACCCGAGCATGATCTCTCGCCCGCCGAGGCGACCGGGCAGCACCCCGATGACATTGCCGGCCCCGTCGATCCGTGTCGTTAGGCCCGCCTGCTTCATCAGTGTCCGAGCGTAGTCGCGACCGGCGACGTCGAACTCGCTCAGCGCTCGCCTCGTCCACCCCGGACGGTCCGAGTCGACGAGAGTGGAAAGCTGGGTGAGTTCGGACTCGAAGCGTTGTCCTACCGGGGTGATGGTGCTCATCATTGAGCCTTTCTGGTGGTGCCGTCAGAGGTGGTCCACACCCAGAGTAGCGTTCTCTGCCTTGCGGTACCGGCGGTTCCTGCCGCCCAAGACCACCAATGCCAGCAGCGCCGCGATGACCGAGGCGCTGAGAATCGCGACCTTCGCATAGTCGTGGTCCGGGGAACCCGGGGCGAAGCTGAGTTCGGCGACCAGGAGGGACACCGTGAACCCGATTCCTGCGAGCAGACCGACCCCTGCCAGATCGGGCCACTTCAGGCTCTGGTCCAGTCCGGCCGAGGTGAATCGGGTGACCAGCCACGTCGAAGTCAGAATCCCCAACGGTTTGCCCACAATTAGGGCTGCCATGATCGCAAAGGTCAGCGGCTGTGTGAACGCCGTAGCCAGCCCCTCGAGGCCGCCCACGGCGACACCCGCGGCGAAGAAGGCGAACACGGGGACCGCGAACCCCGCGGACAGGGGGCGCAGGCGGTGTTCTATCATCTCAGCGAGGTTGGGCCGCTCTTCGTCGCTCTGAGCGTTGAGGCGGGAGCTCTTCGCCTTGCGAGCCTGACGTGCCTTTCTTCGGCTGGCCAGGGCGGGGATGGTGAACCCGAGCAGCACGCCTGCGATTGTGGAGTGGACACCGGAGGAATGCATGAGCGCCCAGGCGATGAGTCCCAACGGCAGCAGGATGACCCAGGCTGCCCAGGCGCGGTCGACGAAGAATGTTCTGAACCGGGAGGCGATGAGTCCGTAGGCGATGATGACCGCAACGGCCGCCAGGAGGGGGACGAAGGTAATGGTCTCGGTGTAGAAGACGGCGATGATGCCGATCGCCAGCAGATCATCGACGGCGGCGAGGGTGAGAAGGAAGACGCGCAGCGACTTGGGCAGATGGGAGCCGATGATTGCGAGGATCGCGACGGCGAACGCGATGTCCGTCGCAGTGGGAATCGCCCACCCGCGCAACAGCTCCGGGTGGGAGACCATGAGCACCGTGTAGATGAGGGCAGGGACGATGACCCCGCCGGCAGCAGCAGTGATCGGGACGATGGCCGTGCGGAAGCTGCGCAGATCCCCGTGGGTGAACTCGGTCTTCAGCTCCACTCCGACCAGGAAGAAGAAGATCGCCAGCAGACCGTCGGCGGCCCACGTTCCCAGACTCAGCTGCAGGTGCCACGGGGCGAAGCCGACCTCGATGTCTCTGAGCGCGAAGTATGAGTCAGAGAGCGGAGAGTTCGCCCAGATGAGAGCCGTGAGAGCGGCGATGACGAGGAGTCCGCCGCCCACGGTGTCCTTGCGCAGGGACGTGAACAGGCGAAAGCCGGTGGCGGGTGCGGTGGCGGGGGATGGTGAAGTCACGATGGGTCCATTTCATTGCCGGAAGGTGTGCTTCTCCGGCCCGACACTTGTGCGGGTGCTCTGATGAAACAGTCAGTGATCGAACGCCGAGGCGGTCGTGCTCATGACGGCGTGTTCAGAGGGCAGTCTGTTCAGTCAGCAGTTTGCGCAGATAGCGGGCCGGGGTTGGTCACCGGCCAGAAGTGGAGCTGTGCCCGACATCATCAGTCCCCACGAGGTGATGTAACCATTTGTGCCTGAGTGCCCAAGGACCCACACCTGCGGTGTGAATACGGAGTCGGGCTGTGTGGGAATCATCGGGGCCAGTTTACCGGACGCCCCCGCACGTTCACGAGTCCAGCCTGCGGGCTCAGGACCCCAGACCGCCGGAGAGCCGGGCGTGGAGGCGCTCTGTGTACTCATTCATGCCGATGAGTTCTACGCTCTTGCCCAGCTGCTCGTATTTCGTCACGATCGCATCGAGGGCTGCCACGGTCGAGGCATCCCAGACATGGGAGCCGCTCATATCGATGACGATGCGATCGGGATCGTGCGAATAGTGAAACTGTGTTGTCAGATCATTCGACGAGGCGAAGAACAGCTCGCCGGTGACCCTGTAGTGTGCGCTCGCCCCAGCTGCGGCTCCAGCCTCGGTGACCTCTCGGTCGACGGTGACGAAGTGTGCGACGCGTCGGACGAAGAGAACACTGGCGATGAAGACTCCGATGACCACGCCGATCGCAAGGTTTCCGGTGAGAACCACGACGACCACTGTTGCGATCATGACGAAGGTTTCACTCTTGGGCAGCAGCTTCAGAGTCGAGGGGCGGATCGAATGCCACTCGAAGGTGTCGATGGACACGATCATCATGATCGCCACGAGTGCGGCCATGGGGATGATGCTGACGATATCGCCGAGTACGACGACGAGGATGAGAAGGAACGCTCCGGCCATGAACGTCGATATGCGAGTCCGCGCTCCGGAGGCCTTCACATTGATCATCGTCTGACCGATCATGGCGCATCCGCCCATGCCGCCGAAGAGGCCGGAGATCATGTTCGCCACCCCCTGCCCCCAGCTCTCACGGGTCTTGTTCGAATGGGTATCGGTGATCTCATCGACAAGTTTGGCCGTCATCAGCGACTCCATCAGACCGACGAGCGCCATCGCCAGCGCATACGGCGCGATCGTGGTGAAGGTGTCCCACGTCAGAGGAACATCTGGGATGAAGAGTTGGGGCAGGCTGCGGGGCAGTTCACCCTGATCACGCACCGTGGGCACATCGACGGCGAAGAGCACTGTGATGGCGGTGATGAGGACGATGGAGACTAGAGGCGCGGGGACGATCTTCGTGAGTTTCGGCATCAGCACCATGACGAGGATTCCGAGCCCCACCAGTGGGTAGACAAGCCACGGCACTCCGATGACATGGGGCAGCTGGGCGGAGAAGACGAGGATCGACAGTGCATTGACGAAGCCGACCATGACGCTGCGGGGAATGAAGCGCATGAGCTTGGCAACCCCTGAGCCCGCCAGCAAGATCTGGAAGACTCCGGCCAGCATGACGGTTGCGATGAAGAAGTCCATGCCGTAGGTGCGGGCGACGGGGGCGATGACCAGGGCGACGGCCCCCGTCGCGGCCGAAATCATCGCCGGCCGGCCGCCGAGGAAAGCGATCGATACAGCCATGATGAAGGCGGAGAACAGCCCGACCTTCGGATCGACCCCGGCGATGATGGAGAACGCAATCGCCTCCGGGATGAGCGCCAAGCCCACGACGAGTCCGGCGAGAACCTCACGAGTGAGCAGCCGCGGTGAACGCAGTGCAGCGAGCACGGAGGGTTCAGGGCGGTACCGGGCGGGATCGTCGCCTAAGTCAATGATGGGTGATGTCGTCACCAGACGAACATTACCGGCTCGTCTCCGGCGCCGTGTAAGTCAGTTCAGCGAGACGCCGGTGCCGTGGAGGCTGACGACCAGGCCGCTATCGGTGGCCTTGATATCGGTGAGTTCGAGGCCGGCAGGCAGGGAGTCGAGGTCGATGACGATGTCTGAGATCGACGAAGTCAGAAACGAGGGGATCGAATCGATGTCGACCTCAGCTGATCCGAGCCTGATCGTGGTGGCATCGACGACGACCTGTCGGGACTGTGCCTTGGGTTCGATGCCGACGAGCAGATCCTGACCGAGCAGTGAGCCCTTGAGGAAGAGCTTGTCGTCGATCGTGATGAACTTCATGCCGCTGGGCAGCGTGGCGTGTTCGGCGGCCAGCGAGTCGATCGTCTCCAGCGGAATCACCCCGCTTGCCTCCACCGTGCCGATCGGTCGTGAGGTGTCGACGGGAACGTCGAAGAGTTTCGCATCGACGTCGGTGAAGTCGACGTTCTCATAGTGGGCCCGATCGGCAGTGACATGCACTGTATTGAGCTTTCCCCCGGCCATCTGCGTCAGCACCGGGAAGCCATCGACGTTCACATCTGCATCGCCGTAGGGCTTAAGGCCCTCGGTGATCTTCGACTCGGTGGTGAAGTCGACCACCCGGTCGGCGGCGATGAAGCCGATGAGCAGCGTGGCCACGATGATGACCGCGGTGACGATGAGTTTCGTCCGCCGCTTTCGTCGCCGAGGTGGTTCGTGCGGGTACTCCAGAGTTCGAGCCGTCGTCATGGGCACCATTGTCGCGTACCGTGACTGTCCCTGTCGCAGTGGGACCGATTCACTCCTCGACGATGACCACGTCGAGGGTGCGCGGACCGTGGACGCCCTCGACGCGTTTGAGTTCGATGTCGCTCGTCGCCGAGGGCCCGGAGATGAACGTCAGTGCCGCCTCCGGAGTCAGACGTGCGATCCCCTCGGGCACGATATCGACGATGTCGGCGACGCGGACGACACACACGTGATGATCGGGTACGAGCGTGATCGCCCTTCTGCCGCACTCCGGTGATCCGTCGAGGACGATGGTTCCGGTCTGCGCGATCGCCACCGCCGAGGCGGTCACCACTGCCGCCTGCGTGTCGAGTTCGGGGACGCTGAGCTCCTGACCCGGAGTGTCGACCGAGATCTCACCGGAGAATTCCTGCAGCCAGGCCTCGTCGAGTCCGCGGGGCACGACGATTTTCGAACCCGTCTCAAGGAGTCCTGCGATGGTCGCAGCAGGGTCGCCGGTGACGCGGTGGACGTTGGCTTTGTAGTCCTCAAGTCGGTCGACGAGGAGTTCGATGAGGTCCTCGCCGGAATGTGTGCCGGTGCGCAGATAGTCCGCGCTCTGATTGACCATGCCCCCGCCGGCTGCGGGAGTCGTCGAACCGGCGTCATCGGAGGTGTCCTCGGCGCCGTGGCCCGCACCGGTCCTGGACCCCGCAGCTTCAGCGGGTGAACCGGTGGGGACGGTCCCGGAGGCGGAGGAGACGTACTCGCCCCCGCCTCGGCGACCGAGGGCCTGATTGATGCGGCCGAGGATTTCTTCTCGTGCGGTGTCCGTCATGTCTCGTCGTCCTCTTCCTCTGCACGGGCCTCGTCCTGGGTGCGGGCTTCGTCCTCGGACCACAACGCCCTGAAGCTCTTCTCCGGCAGCCCGGGGATGTCACGGCTCGAGGTCCATGCGCCGGCGATGCCCGGCAGCGAGTTGATCGGATTGCCTCCGGTGGCCTTGTGGGCGAGGGGCAGACCGGATTCGGCCGCGGCCATCCTCTTGCCCTCGCTCATCATCCACGACGCTCCGGTCAGCGCTGTGTCGAGCTGGGAGGAGACAGGGGAGTGGTTGGCTTCGACGTCCTCGTTGCGCAGGTGGACGAGGATCTCGGGAATGTTGATCTTGACCGGGCACACGTCGTAGCAGGCTCCGCACAGGCTCGAGGCATAAGGCAGCGACCCGTTCTCCTCGGTCTTCACGCCGGTCATCAGCGGTGAGAGGATAGCGCCGATCGGACCAGGGTAGGTCGATCCGTAGGCGTGGCCGCCGGTGCGTTCGTAGACGGGGCAGACGTTCATGCACGCCGAGCAGCGGATGCAGTTGAGCGCCGTGCGTCCGTGCTCATCGGCCAGGGCGCGGGTGCGTCCGTTGTCGAGGATGACGAGGTGCACGTTCTGCGGACCGTCACCGGGAGTCTTGCCCGTCCAGAAGGAGGTGTACGGGTTCATCCGCTCCCCGGTCGAGGACCGGGGCAGCAGCTGCAGGAAGACCTCGAGATCGTCGAAGCTGGGCAGCAGCTTCTCGATGCCCATCACCGTGATCAGGGTCTCCGGCAGGGTCAGGCACATGCGGCCATTGCCCTCTGATTCGACGACGCCGAGCGTCCCGGTGTCGGCGATGCCGAAGTTCGCTCCGGAGATCGCGACCTTCGTCGTCAGGAACTTGGAGCGCAGATATCGTCGGGCTGCCTCGGCGAGGACCGCCGGTTCGTTCGTCAGCTCATCGGCGTCGGGCATCTTGTCCATGAAGATGTCGCGGATCTCATCGCGGTTGCGGTGGATGGCGGGGACGAGGATGTGGCTGGGCTTGTCGTCGCCGAGTTGGACGATGAGTTCGGCGAGGTCGGTTTCGAGCGCATCGATGTCCTGAGTCTCGAGGTGCTCGTTGAGCCCGATCTCCTCGGTCGCCATCGATTTGACCTTGATCACCTCACGACGCCCCGAGTCGAGGACAGGAGCGTTGGCCTCGACGAGTTCGGTGACGATGGCGTTGGCCTCATCGGCATCGCGTGCCCAGTGGATGATTCCGCCGGCAGCGGTGAACTTCTCTTCGAACTGCGCCAGATACTCGGGCAGGTTCTCCATCACATGATTCTTGGCTCGTGATCCCGCCTCGCGCAGGGCCTCCCAGTCATCAAGTTCGGCCACGACCTCGGCGCGTTTATCGCGGATCGAGGCGGTGGCATGTCCGATGTTGTCGCGCAGCTGTTGGTTCGACAGATGTCGGTGCGAGACCTTCGCGAAGGACTCGTCTTCGATGATGTTGCCCTGCCCACCGGGGATCTCATGGTCGTCGTGGTGTGTGGACCGCAGCAGCGGCATTCCCAGAAAGGTCATCGCAGGCTCCCTCCACTCACGGTTGCTCCTTCACTTTGGACACGCAATGGGTCCTCCTTGGTCGAAGCGAGGATCCGAGCCAGGTGGACCGTGGACTGCCCGACTCGCAGACCCGACTGGACTTTGCTCGGCTCCGTCGGGCGCGTGCTGTCTCCGCTCGAGCCCAGGTGGTCATCGCCACCAGCGCCCACGACAGCCGTGAGGTGGTCCGTATTGTCATCGCTATTGTCATCGCACGGATCGTTTGAGCTTGTGTGCTTCACATGCACGGCCGTGACGTCTGGGGTGCCCTCGAAATTCCCGGTGCGTTGGAAGCGGGACATTCCGCCGCCCATGTGCAGGAGACAGGACGCGTCTCCGCCGGTGCAGACCTCGGCGCCGGTCGACTGGACGGTGCGGATCTTATCGGCGAGCATCGTCGAAGAGACCTCCGGGTTCTTCACCGAGAACGTCCCTCCGAAGCCACAGCACGAGTCCGCGAGCGGAAGTTCGACGTAGTCGATCCCCTCGACGGAGCGCAGCAGATCGGACTGCCGATCACCGAGACGCAGCAGGCGCATCCCGTGGCATGAGGGGTGGTAGGTCACGCGGTGGGGGAAATACGATCCGAGGTCCGCTGTGGCATCCGTGACGCCTTGGACATCGGTGAGGAACTGGGAGAGTTCATAGGTGCGTCCGGCCACTTCGGCGGCTTCCGAGGCCAGGGCATCGTTGCCCATCCGGCTGGCGACCATGGGCTGTTGGTGTCCCAGCGAGGCCACACAGGAGGCGGAAGGGGCGACGGCGACGTCCCATTCGGTGTCGGTGAAGGCCCGAACGTGGTTGGCGATGACCGGTTCGGCCTGCGCGAACTTGCCGGAGTTGATGTGCATCTGACCGCAACAGGACTGGCCTTCGGGGAAGATCACCTGATGTCCGAGTCTGCGCAGAATCGTCACGGTCGCCTGAGCGACCTCCGGGTACATGGCATCGACGATGCACGTGGCGAACAGTGCAATCTTCATCTGACCTCCAAGCCGAGTTGCCTGCAGCGCCAAGAATCGGATCCGGGGCATGGCCTCTGGGCGGAGGTCGATCGAATGCGACGGAAGTGGTTCTTGTCACAAATGTGGTCAGACCATATCATAGAGGAAAGTTCCAGCAAAGACCTCGGTGCTGGTGACATCGGCACCGCGCAGATGCCGGGCCTTCTGACTGACTCACGGACGGCGAAAAGACAATTACGATGAATAAGGCTTATGAAATAGTGCTTGCCGGAATCGAGCGTGCGTTCCTCGACGGCAGCCTCACCCTGGGCGACCGGCTGCCGGGGGAGCGGAGCCTGGCCGAGCGCTTCGGCGTTTCGCGCTCCAGTGTGCGCGAAGCCATCCGCATCCTCGACGCCGTCGGCCTCATCCGCTCCGGCGTCGGATCGGGGCCAGGAGCCGGATCGGTCATCGTCTCCGAGCCCTCGGTCGGCCTGTCACGGGCCCTGAAGCTGCACGTCTCGGCCCGACATATCGCCCCTGCGGATGTGCTGACGACACGAGTCGTTCTCGAATCCGATGCGGTCGCCACCGCCGCAGAAGCTGTCGCCGCCGGTCACGATGAGGCCGGGGCAATCGTCCCAAATGGGGGACTGGGTGAGGCCCACCTCAAGCGAGCGGATGAGCTCCTGGCTAAGATGCGCGAACCCGGCATCGTCAAGGAATCCTTCCACGATCTCGACGCCCGATTCCACCGTGAACTGTGCGCTGCCGCAGGCAACCCGGTCACCGACATCATCCTCGCCTCACTCTCGAGCAGCATCATCGACTATGTCTCGTCGGCGGCCGCCGCGACCCAAGACTGGGCCTGGGTGCAAGCCGAACTTACGAAACAACACGCCGGTCTCCTCGACGCCATTCTGACCGGCGATGCTGACCGGGCGCGGCGCGAATGCGCGGCCCATATCCATTGGTTCGCCAGCACCACCGACATCGGTGCGGCACGAACATGACCAGCACAACAGGAACCTGACCCTAGGATTGGCACCATGAACCCTTCACGCACACAGAACATCAGGACCGTCTCTTCGCGTCTCAACTCATTCCACTCGGCCATGTACTTCTCCGAGACCGTGGGGCAGGAATATGCCAAACACGGACTCGAAACCGGAGTCGAAGGGACCCTGGCGGCACGGTCGGCGCCCTTGGGTCGCGTGAACGCCGGGGTCGTCAGCGCCGCCTACTACAACTACTCACACGCCTTCCTCTCAGACCAGTTCCCGAAGCTGTGGGAGAAGGTCTCACCGGAAACCATGGTCCAAGCTCGCTTCGATGCGGTGGCCGTCTTCATGGCCGAACTCTTCGAATCCCGCGAGGACATAGCCCTGCTCACCGAGGCGGCCACGGAGCTGGCCACAGCCATGACGCCGGTGCTGGCGAATATGGACTTCTCGGGTCGGGTGTTGGCCCAGGCCACAGCGGACGCAGTCTCCGCGCACACGGCCAACACCGCGTTCGAGCAGCTATGGGACGTGGCGACGATTGCCCGAGAATTTCGGGGAGACGGCCATGTGGCCTCGCTCGTGACGGCAGGTGTTCCAGGCATCGACGCACTCATGCTCGATGTCGCCACGGGCGCCTCGTTCAAGCCGCGTGCGGCGCAGAAGACCCGTGGATTCACCGATGAGGAATGGAAGAGCGCGCAGACGCGCCTGGCCGAAGCCGGACTCATCACCGTCGATGCCGACGAGCGCGGCTTCGACCTGCCGGCCATCACCGATGCCGGCCGCGATCTCAAGGAACAGGTCGAGCAGCTCACCGACGGCACGGTCGCCGCCGCCTGGTCAGCACTCAGTGATGAGGAGATCGAGGCACTCGTGTCTCCGAGCCGCAGCCTGATCAAAGTCCTGGCCCAGTCGGGTGCCTTCCCGGCCACGATCTTTGCCCAGCCGGCCAAGAAGGCCAGCTGAGCGTCGGACCAGCGTTGGGTCTGACTCGAGACAGCGTCGAATCAGCATCGAGGCAACTTCGAGCCAGCCTCGTATCAGCGTCGAGTTGAGGCCCTCTCCACGTGGGAGCGGGCGTGCTCGATCGCACAGGGCAGGTCATCGAAGAGGTGCCTTTTGTCCCTGAGCGCACCGAGGACACCGACGTGCCGAAACAGATCGACGTGGGCGTCCTTGACGCCCTTGATGAGCACCGTGATTCCGCGGCGTTCGAAGGTGTGGACCACCTCGGCGAGGATGCGTGCACCGGAGGCATCGACGAGTTCGAGCTGAGACATCCGCAGGATCACGACGAGGATCCCGTCGAGTTCCATGACCTCGTCGAAGACCCGATCGGAGGAGGCGAAGAACAGCGGCCCATCGAAGCGCACGATCGAGATCGAGTCGTCGCCGGGCTGCGTGTCCTCTCCAGCGGAGACCTCTTCGATCGTCACTCCTGTCGTCCGGGACAGATTGCGCAGCGCGAAGGCAGCGGCCACCACCATGCCGATTCCGACGGCGATGATGAGATCGAAGGAGATCGTGATCAGCGCGGTGATGACGAAGCCTGCGGCATCGGAACGCGTGGAGCGCATGATGGCACGCACCGTGGTCAGATGAACCATCCGCACCGCGGTGACGAAGAGGACTCCGCCCAGTGCCGCGAGGGGAATCTGGCCTACCGGCGCGGCCGCGGCGAGGACGATGGCCAGCAGAACGAGGGCGTGGACGATCGATGCCAGCCTGGTGCGACCACCGGCCCGGATATTGACCGAGGTGCGAGCGATCGCACCCGTGGCGGGCATGCCGCCGAAGAGTGAGGAGCCGATGGACGCGATGCCCTGTCCGACCAACTCCCGATCTGGACGGTAGGCGCCCGCATCCGACATCGAGGAGGCCACCCGTGCCGAGAGCAGCGATTCGATCGCGGCCAGCGCCGCGATCGTCCCCGCCGCCGGCAGCAGCCCACCGATGGCACCGAGGTCGATGGCCGGGACAGAGGGCAGGGGCAGCGAGCGTGGAATCGCTCCGATGGTCGCCAGAGGATTGGGCACGAGAGCGGCGAGGACCGTGGCGATGACGATGCCGACGAGCGAACCCGGGATCGAGGAGTGGATCTTCGGTGCCAGGACCATGCACACGACGACGATCGCGACCGCCGTCAGAGAATAGGGCAGATAGGACCAGTCAGCCTCGCCGATGAGCTGAGCGGCCGCGACGAGCGCATTCGTACTGTGCTCACCGGGCCGCGAATCTGCCGGCGTGGTGACGAACGGGACCTGCTGCAAGAAGATGATGGAGGCTATGCCCAGGGTGAACCCCTCGATCACCGGCCAGGGAATGAATGAGACCGCGCGCCCCAGACGCAGCAGCCCGGCAGCCACGACGATGATCCCGGCGATGAGCGTCACCACCACCACAGCCTCGGCGCCCTGAGAGGCGACGATGGGCACGAGCACGACCGCCATGGCACCGGTGGGTCCCGAGATCTGGACATGCGAGCCACCGAAGACCGCAGCGAGCAACCCCGCCACGATCGCAGTGATCAGGCCCTGCTCCGCCGTGAGGCCCGAACTCACACCGAAGCCGAGCGCCAGCGGAAGGGCGACGATGCCGACGGTGACACCGGCAACGAGGTCCTTGGGCCAGGAACGGCGGGTCTCGCTGTAGTCGGAGACGCCCGGCAGCAGAGAACGCACCCGCTGGAAAGCGGCCCGCAGGGTCGCCGAGGTGGTGGTAGGCGAAGTCATGACGTGGGCTCGCCCGTGGCCGCGGTGCTGCCCGCAGTCGCGGCGTTGTCCACAGCTGCAGGGCCACCTGGAATCTGCGGCAGCGTCTGGGCCTGGGCTAAGCGGCCCCCATCGTCTTCGAGCATCGACAGCAGCAGCGACCTGGCCACGGAGAGCAGTTCGGCGGTGCGCCGGTCGGCAAGGCGGTAGTAGACATGGCTGGCCCGACGCTCCGATTCGACCAGGCGGTGTCGGCGCAGAACGGCAAGATGCTGGGACAGATGGGAGGCTTCGAGCTCGGTCTCGGCCTGCAGATCGGTGACACTGACCTCCGGAGCACCGGCGAGGAGCTCGAGGATCCGGATTCGATACGGGTGGGCCAGGCCCTTGAACAGGTTCGCTTTGACCTCATACAGAGGCCGCTGCATGTGATTTAGTGGCATGATGAAGTCATCATTTCACAAGTACGAAGAAAACGGCGCATTGCGCGGTTTTCTTAAATCGGTGCGGGAGCGCTGCGATGCCGGCTCAGCGCGAGATATGTGACCCCACCTCGGCGGCAATGGACTTCGCCTCTTCTGACGTCGGCCCCTCAGCTGAGAAGACGGCCTTCCGGTAGTACTGGAGCTCCATGATCGAGTCGAGGATGTCGCCGAGGGCACGGTGGCCGCCGTGCTTCTCTGGGGACTGGAAGTAGGCGCGGGGGAACCACTGCTTGCTCAGTTCCTTGATCGAGGACACATCGATGATCCGGTAGTGGAGGTGATCGACGAGCTCAGGCATCTGCTTCGTGAGGAACACCTTGTCGGTGCCCACGGAATTGCCGCCCAATGGTGCCTTGCCGGCCTCCGGGACATGCTGCTTGATGTACTCGAGCACCCGAGCCTGCGCGTCGGCGACCGTCGTACCCGCATCGAGTTCGGTGATGAGTCCCGAACTCGTATGCATCTGGGTGACGAAGTCGTTCATGTTCTCCAACGCCGCAGCGGAGGGCTTGATGACGATGTCGATGCCCTCGTCAAGGGGATTGAGGTCGAAGTCGGTGATCACAGCCGCCACTTCGATGAGCTCGTCCCTGACTTCGTCGAGGCCGGTCATTTCACAGTCGATCCACACAATTTTGTCGTTGCTCACCAGCCCAGCTTAAAGCAGAGCGTGGGCCGTGGGCATCTCGCTTCGCTGTGCGCACCGACACACGCTGAGTACACGCACAAAAACAATACGCGCGCAGTGACTTAAACTTGGACTGTCCCACGGGTCAACGTGGGACCAGAAGAGACTTTGTTGAGGGAAGGGTTCGTACGTGCGCTACACACTTGCTGTGATTCTCATGGTGGTGGGTGTCGTTGTCGGAGGCCTCGGAATTCTGCAGAAGACCCTGTGGGCGCCGGACGACCAGATCACCGCGACCACAGAGATCGATGCAGACACACCGGCTGTCGTCGTCGACCCCGGAATGCTCAATCTCTACGAAACCCCCGCGACCCTCGAGGCCAAGGGCTCCGGTGATCTGACGATCGCTCAGGCCCCGATCGAAAACGTCGACGCCTGGACCGGAAACTCCCCAGTCGCACACGTGACGGGACTGGCACCCGATGGCGGACTGACCGTGAAGCCCGAAAACGGCGATGCCAAGATGCCCAGCCCGGCCGGAGCCGACCTCTGGACCGCCGAAGTCACCGGAGCAGACTCGGTCAAGCTCGACTGGACCGATGATGCGAACCGGACAGGCTTCCTCATCGCCGGCAGCGGTGAACCAGGCGACGTCAAGACCGTCACCATCTCCTGGCCCAACCACGCGGAGACCCCTTGGGCCATCCCCCTGATGATCATCGGCGGGGCACTGTTCGTCGGCGGCATCGTCGTTCTCTTCTTCAACCGCAAGAGCGCGAAGAAGGAGAAGAATCGGCGCACGGCCCGCCAGGAACGCCGCCGCAAACTGGCGGAATACGGAACCGCATTCGCGATCGTGCCGGTGCTCGCTCTGAGCGCCTGCGGACCTGAAGAGCTGCCCAAGCCTGAGCCCTCGGAGGCCCCGAGCACTGCAGCAGCCGGCGTCAACGACGACCAGGCCAAACGAATCCTCGACTCCGTGGCCGACGACATCAAGGCTGCGGATAAGAAGACTGACAGCGCCAAGCTGAAGAAGCGTGCAACCGGGCCTGCCCTGCAGCAGCGCGAAGACGCCTACAAGGTGCAGGAGAAGGTCGAGAAGCAGAAGCTGCCGCCGGCAGTGGCCAAAGAGAAGGTCGTCGTCAACTACACCGCGGCCACCGATTCTTGGCCGCGCATGACCAGCCTCATCACCTCGGCGGGCAATGACACCCAGCTCCTCGTCCTGACCCAGGAAGATCCGCGCTCCGACTACAAACTGTGGTCACAGACCCAGTTGGTCCCGGGCACCAAACTTCCCGACATTCCCGACTCCCGACAGGGATCGGCACTCCTTGATCCGAAGACCAAGGACTTCGTGACGACCCCGGAGAAGGCAGTCTCCGACTACGCCAAGGCGCTGGGTTCGGGGAAGGACTCGAAGGAAGCCAAGAAGTTCGAGACCGATGACTTCTCGAAGTCGATCTGGAAGAACCAGGCAGCACAGAAGAAGAGTGCCGAAGACGGCAAGGCCGAGGTCGACTACAAGTACACCTCGGGCAAGGAGATCGTCGCGCAGGGGACTGCCGGAGACGCCGCCGTCGTCACCGGAGTCGTCGAGGCCGAGTCCACGATCTCTCCGGAATCCGTTGACGGACGCACCGGAACCTTGACTCTGTCCACCCCGCAGAAGGAGCTGACCGGATCCGACAGCACCCAGAAGCCGGTGACGACGAAGACAACCCAGGTCCTGACGTTCCTCGTGCCCAAGGATGGCAAGGTCCGCCTCATCGGCGGCCTGGAGACTCTCAGCGGCGTCGAACTGAAATAGCCCGGGCTTAGAATAGTCGGCTGGTCCCGAGGCTGAATAGTCGCAGGGCCGCAGTTTGAAATAGTCGCGGGCCCGGCGGTGTTGATACGTTCTATGCTGGATGTCATCAGCACCGTCGGAGCTTAAGAATTCCCGACGGACCTCAGCACTGTAGGATTCCCGACGGATACGCACCACGCACCGTACGAATTCGCACTTCCCGCAACAAAGGAGACCACGTGTCAATGGATCCCTCGCAGGACAACGCACAGCCGAACCAGGGACTCGACCTGTCCGCGGTGCGCAGCAAGAATCTGCCGCACGAGGAGCAGCGCGGTGGACCGGGGCAGGTTGCCAACGCAGCGGCGGACCCGAGTGCGGTTCCAGTACCGGCCTTGGTATTCGACGTCGACGAGGCCAGCTTCAACGACGTCATCGCGATCTCTGACCGGGTTCCCATTGTCATTGACCTGTGGGCTGATCGCAGCGAGGAGAGCAAACAGCTCTCTCCGGTCATCGCACGCCTCGTCGAGTCCTTCGGCGGTCGGCTGGTCCTGGCACGCGTCGATGTCGACGCCAATCCGCGCCTGCAGCAGGCCTTCGGCGTCGAGTCGATCCCGAACGTCATCGCCATCGTCAAGGGCCAGCCCGTACCTCTGTTCCAAAGTGTGCTGCCCGAGCCGCAGGTGAAGGCCTACTTCGATGAGCTGCTGAAGCTGGCCGGCGAGAACGGTGTCACCGGTCATGCTGTGGTTGCCGGAGCCGAGCAGGAACCAGCGGGCCCCGCCCACCCCGAGGCAGAAGAGGCCCTGAGCCAGGGAGACTTCGACACAGCCGAATCCCTGTTCAAAGCTGCCCTGGCCACATCGCCGGCAGATGAGGAAGCGAAATTCGGTCTGGCCAGAGCCGGACTGGGGCGTCGCCTCATCGATGCCGATCCTCAGCAGCTCATTGCCACCGCCGATGCGAATCCGAAGGACGCCGAAGCGGCCAAGGCGGCTGCCGATGCAGAGATCGTGGGAGGCAACCCGAGCAGTGCCTTCAATCGACTGATCTCTCTGATCCGCGTCAGCGCAGGCGATGAGAAGGAAGCGCTGCGTCTGCGGGTTCTCGAACTCTTCGAAGTCCTGGGCGCGGATGATCCGGCCGTGACCAAGGCACGCACAGCATTGATGAGGGCCTTGTTCTGAACCAGAGAATCCGTCTCACCACAGCCATTCTGTTCGCGGTCGCAGCGGTGATCGTGGCAGTACTGGTGATCTCAGCGCTGTCCGTCGTCGGCACCGACGAGGTCACCGAGACCGACGCCTTCAAGGTCAAGGACGGCGCCTATGCCGTCGTCCTCGACGAGGCGATCGTTCCCTATTCGGGCACCAGCGTCACCGTTGAGGCCGCGAATGCCGACGGTAAGAAGCTGTTCGTCGGCACCGCCAACGGCGTCGACACTGACAGCATCCTCGATGGTGTGGCACAGGAGCAGATCAGCAACGTCGAGTTCCCGAACACTCTCGAGCACCGATTCATCCCCGGCGACGCCGCTCCCGAAGCGACGCTGACAGACAGGGACTGGTGGACCAGCAAGGACACAGGGGAGAAGGTCGCGAAGACCTTCGACCTCGACGCCGACCCGCAGGTGCTCGTCATCTCCGCCGCAGACAAGGGCGAGAATCTCGATGGAACCACGGTCTCGCTGAAGATGCGTGTGGAGGGAGTCCTGGCATTGAGCCTGCTCGGCATCGCATTGGGCATCATCTTCGCCGGATTCGCGGCCTACTTCTTCCTGCGCTGGTTCAATTGCCGGATCCGACCGGAGAAGAAGCCGGTCGCGCGAAAGACTGACCGCGGGTCGGGTCCAGGGGCCGGCCTCGGCGCTGGGGCGAACGCACAGGATTACACGACGGGCACCGGTCGGGTGCGAAGCTCCCGCCTCGTGAAGAACCCTGATGAGGCGAAGGCAGAGCCACCTCGGCGGAGGAACACACGAGGCAGGCGCTCACTGCGCTCGGTCACAGCGTTGAGCCTGACGACGGGAATGGCCTTGAGCGGATGCAGTGCGCTGCCCGTGGCGCAGCCGCACAGCCCTGAGATCACGCCCTACGAGCGCACAGCGATGCGCCCGGGTGAGGCCGGGAAATTCATGACCGACTACACCGAGTCGCTCGATAAGATCCTCGACGACGGAGGCACCGACCTCGAGAAGATTCAGGGCGAACCCCTGATCGATCGGACCCGCGCCCAGATGCAGATCGCGAAGAAGGCTAAGCAGAAGCTGCGGGCACCGAATTTCAGCGAGGTCGTCGCCGGTAGCCCGAGCTTCACCGAGTACCCGATGTGGTTCTACGCCTTCGGCACCTCCGACGGTGATAAGAAGCTCACACAGGTCCAGCTCGCGACCCGGGAATCGGCGGCGGCGGATCCGATCGTGCGCACCGCCTCCTACATCCCGACCGATCAGACGCCGACGCTCATGGCCGACGGGCACGGGGCAGTCAAGCCCGGGCCCAAGGGATTCGACGATGAGATGACGAAGACCGCGGACCAGGTCTCGAAATTCCTCGCCGACGGCAAGGCCGATAAGGCCGATGCCAAGGGGCTGAAAGAAGGCGGGTTCAAGGATTTCAGGGGCTACCTGGGCGACCTGCGGGGTAAGGACTCCGGATTCGACAAGGTCGATATCTCCTGCAAACCCTACGAGAAGCTCGACTTCACCTCGATGACCCTGAGCACCGAGCACGGCGCCATCGGGATGGGCGAGGTCCGCTGCACCCTGACGATCAAGGTCCCCGACGACTATTCGGTCGACCTGGGTGACACCATCGAGGCAGTGAAGACTAACGACAAGGACGGCAACACCGTCAAGGTCGACACTGCCCATCCGTATGTGCTGATGAAGACCAAGGATGAGCTGAGCGCCGTGTCCACCGACTGGAACGTGCTGTCCTCACACATCGAGTGACAGTCTCGTACATCGAGTGAGACTCACGCATCAATTGACAGTCAGGCCCCGCCGCGGTTGGGCCTGACTTTTCAATTTGGGTGGTCTTCGCTGGTGCGGCCTCGGTCGGTGTGACCTCAGCTGGCGCGGATTCTGCGGCCCACGAGGGAGAGCCACCAGAGTCCGACGAGCGGCAGGATGAGCGGGATGAACCCGTAGCCGCTGCCGAAGGACGACCACACGGAGGGCTTCGCGAAGTCTTCCGGATGGGTGAAGCTGAGGATGCCGACGACGATGACGCCCACGAACTCGATCACGCAGGCGCCGATCGCAATCCGGTGCGAGATGCGGTTGCCGATGACCAGGCAGATTGTGGCCACGATGTAGATGATCGCGGCGATCACGGACAGCGAATACGCGACCGGTGCCACGTCGAACTCGCGGATGACCTGATAGCCCGCGCGAGCTGTGGCCGATAGAGCGAAGACTCCGTAGACGGCAGTCAGTGCCCGGCCCGGGCCGGTGTGCATCGCCGAATACGGTGAGCGATTGCGTTTCGCGGCGCGGTCCTTCTTCGCCGAGGCGGCCGCTGAGCGGACACCGCCACCGTCGTGTCGCTTCTTCAGTGCCAAATCTGGTCCAATCTCTCGATCATGACGATCACCGTCAGTCCTGCTGCTGCGAGCACGCCCGGCCCCCATCTGCTCAGTTCCGCGAACGCCCAGAAACCAGCCAAGGCGATGACGAGGATCGCGGTGATGACGTAGCCGAAGTACAAGAGCGGATCGACGCCGTGGGTCGACCCGAACGTGGCGATCGAGAGCACCAGCTGCACGATGAGCAGCAGCAGAAGCAGTGCAGTCGCGCCGAGCAGCAGTTTGCCGGCGGGTCTGTTGCGGATGGTTTCGACGATCGACCAGATGGCCAGAACGGCGGAGACGGCATAGAGCACGATGGTGAAAACGGTGAACACCCGACCCAGTTTAGTCGGCACCGGACTAAGAACTGTCACCGGAGCACTCCTAAGCACTCAACGGTGCGCAACAGAGCACTCAACTGTGCGCGAAGAGAGTCCGCGCCCAGATTCCACGGACCTGTAGAACAATAGATGTTGTTGATACTGTCGGAGCATATGCCTGACACCTTCGATGACTTCTTCCCACGCACCTCGACAGTAATGGACCGTGGGGACCGCCTGCGCAGAGTTCCTTGGGCCGCGTTGGTCACCTTCGTCGCCGTCTCCTTCGGACTTGCCTGGCTGGTGAGCATGCCTCTCTGGCTGGCCTCAGGGGACAGCCAGGCATCGGCTCTGTTCAACCGCATATTGCCGGTGGTTACGATGTTCACTCCGCTCATTGCAGCAGCGGTCGTGGTGTTCGTCATGAAGGTGCCCCGTCGCGAGTGGGCACGGTTCCTTGGCCTGTGGCCGCTGCGGCCCGCCAAGCGAGTCGTCTGGTTCGCGGTCATCATGACGGTGGCGCCCATGGTGCTGGTGTTTGCATGCATCGCCATCTCGGCCCTCTTCGGGTGGATCCACCTCGATCTCGTTCACTTCTCCGGCTTCCAAGAGACGCTCGATGCCCGTATCGAAGAGTCCATGCTGCGGCCGATTGCCCTGGCTTCGGTGGCGGTCATTCCACTGGCGTCGGTCTTCAACGCGCTGCCGGCCTTCGCTGAGGAAGCAGGCTGGCGGGGCTGGCTGTTGCCCGCATTGCGGCCACTGGGAACCTGGCCGGCACTGCTGCTCAGCGGGGCCATCTGGGGGTTGTGGCATTCGCCGATCATCCTTCTGGGCCAGAACTTCGATGAGCCGAACATCTGGGGCGTGCTGCTGATGACCGGCGGTTGCATCGCCTGGGGAGTGCTCTTCGGCTGGCTTCGTCTGCGCACCGGGTCCATCTGGCCCGCCGTCATTGGTCACGGCTCACTCAATGCTTCGGGCAACCTCGTCTTCCTCGTAGGTACGGCGGGCGACTCCGCGAATCTTCCTCTGGTCAATCCGCTCGGTGTCTCCGGCTGGATCGTCATCGGCATCGTCGTCATCGTTCTTGCCCTGACCGGACAGTTCAAACGCGAGCCGCAGCTCCGCCGACAGTCGGTCCGGCAGTGACTATGAGATGCGGCACTGATCCTGGCCGAAGTGCCGATCACGACCTAAAATAGGGAGAGTGCCGATTTACCTTGACCACGCAGCCACCTCGCCGATGCCGGCAGAGGTGCTCGACGTCTACACCGACGAACTGAGCCGACGGGCCAATCCCTCGGCTCTGCACACCGTGGGTCAGGCCGCGCGGATGCGTATCGAGACCGCCCGCGAGGACATCGCCCGTGGTGTCGGCGCAGCCACATCATCCGAGGTCATCTTCACTTCCGGCGGCACAGAAGCCGATAACTTCGCACTCAAGGGCCTCTACCTGGCCCGCAACGACTCCACCTTCGAAGCACCGGTTCGCCCGCGCGTGCTCACAACGACGATCGAGCATCATGCGATCCTCGACTCGGTGGAGTGGCTGGGCACTCAGGGTGCCGAAATCGTCTACCTCGACGTTGACGAAGAAGGCCACCTCGATCTCGATGCCGCCCTGACCGAACTGCGCCACGCTCCCGAGCGCACCGCTCTCGTCTCCATCATGGCCGCGAACAATGAGATCGGCACCCTCCAGCCGATCGCCGAAATCGGCTCGTGTGCCAAAGATCTTGGTGTTCCCTTCCACATCGACGCCGTGCAGGCACTGGGCCAGATCCCGCTGAACTTCGCCGAGCTCGGCGCGACCGCCATGTCGATCACCGCCCACAAGATCGGCGGGCCCGTGGGCATCGGCGCACTGCTGCTCGACCGCGCCGCCGTTCCTGCGCCCATCCTCCACGGTGGGGGACAGGAACGTGGAGTCCGTTCCGGCACACTCGACGTGGCCGGTGCCGTGGCCTTCGCGAAGGCCGTGGACCTCGCCACTGCCGATATCGACGCCCGAGCCGCCCGCTTCTCATTCCTGCGCGACCGGCTCATCTCCGGCATAGAGGACACGATTCAGGGCGCCACCCTCTCCGGTCGCCGAGGTGGAGGCAGGCTCCCCGCGAACGCGCACTTCACATTCTCCGGGTGTGAAGGCGATTCCCTGCTCTTCGGCCTCGATGCGAGAGGACTGGCGACCTCAACGGGCTCAGCCTGCTCGGCCGGGGTCTCCCGTCCCTCCCACGTGCTGCTGGCCTGCGGCATGAATGAGGACGTCGCCAGATCAGCACAACGATTCAGCCTCGGCCACGACTCGACCGAAGACGAAGTCGATCGCCTTCTCGAGGTTCTGCCCGAAGTCGTCGAACAAGCACACCAGGCTGGAATGGTCTCGGCCACTCCACGCTGGATGCAAGGAGCATCATGAAAATTCTCGTCGCCATGTCCGGCGGAGTCGACTCATCAGTCGCCGCAGCACGCGCCGTCGACGCAGGCCACGAAGTCGTCGGAGTCCACCTCGCCCTGTCCCGCATGCCCGGAACCTTGCGCACTGGTTCACGCGGCTGCTGCACCATCGAAGACTCCCGGGACGCCCACCGTGTGGCCGGAATGCTCGACATCCCGTTCTACGTGTGGGACTTCTCCGAGAGGTTCAAAGAGGACATCGTCGATGACTTCATCGCCGAATACGCGGCCGGGCGCACACCCAACCCGTGCATGCGCTGCAATGAGCGCATCAAGTTCGCGGCCCTCCTCGATCGTGCCCTGGCACTGGGCTTCGACGCCATCGCCACAGGCCATTACGCCGAGGTGCTGCGCGACGAGAACGGACTCCCCGAACTTCACCGCGGAGAGGACCTCGCGAAGGATCAGTCCTATGTCCTCGGCGTACTCTCCGGCGATCAGCTCGAACACTGCTATTTCCCGATCGGCGCCACCGCATCGAAGGCGGAAGTCCGCGCCGAGGCGGCCGAGCGTGGGTTCTCCGTGGCCAACAAGCCTGACTCCTACGACATCTGCTTCATCCCCGACGGCGATACGAAGGCGTGGCTGGCGGACAAGATCCCCATGCGTCCGGGCCTCATCAAGGACGCCGAAGGTGAAACCCTGGGCGAACACGATGGTGCGATGACCTACACCATCGGCCAGAGAAAGGGCCTGGGCATCCAGAAGCCCGCCGCCGATGGTCAGCCGCGCTTCGTCACCGGCCTCGACCCGGCCTCGAACACGGTCACGGTCGGCTCCCGCAGTGATCTCGGGGTCTCTCACCTGACCGGCATCCGAACCACCTGGGCCGGTCCGGCACCGGCCGATATCGGCACCGAACCTGCAACCGCCATCGACTGCGAGGTCCAGATCCGGGCGCACAGTGACCCGGTTCCGGCCAGGGCGTGGCTCGGCGACTACATCTCCGAGGCGCCCGAACATGAAGTCAACCCGATCGTCGATGAGGTCGAGGTTCCGGCCGCACGACCTGCCGGGCAGCTCATGCACATCGACGTCGATGAGGAACTCTCTGGCGTTGCTCCCGGGCAGACCATGGTCATCTACCGCGGAACCCGGGTTCTCGGGCAGGCCACCATCGACGTGACAGCCAAGGACCGCCTCGGCGTCTGAGGACGATTCGTCCGGCTCGGCGTCCGCGAGCAAAGACTGCCGCAGCGTCTGAGCTGTGGTCTTCGCCCCTGCGTTAACCTGGGGGTATGAAGGAATTTCCCCAAGATGTCGTCACGGCACCTTTCGGAACCTGGTCGTCTCCGCTGAGCGCGACGGAGGTGGCTGCGGGCTCCGCACCGATCTTCGATGCCGCATTCCGTGGTGAGCACATCTACTTCTCGACGAAGGTCCCAACGGAGAATTCGCGCACAGGCCTGATCCGGACGTCACTGTCACATCCGGGGCTGAAGGAGCAGGTGCTGCCCGCAGACTTCAACATCAGGTCCTCGGTCCACGAATACGGGGGAGGCGCATGGGCACTGGATCCCAACAGCGATGTCATCTACTTCGTCAACGCCTCAGACCAGCGGATCTGGCAGATCATTCCAGGCCGATCTCCGCACGCACTGACCCCTGATACTTCCGGCCGCATCCGGTACGGCGACCTGACGATGACCCGCTGGGGTCTGCTGTGTGTGCGCGAGGACTGCCGGTCCACCCGCAGAGAACGAGCCATCGTCCTGATCACCAGGCACGGGACGACGAATGTGCTCTCACGCCATTCCTACTTCATGGCGTGGCCCCGCCTGTCACCGGATGGTTCGACACTGGCGTTCATCGGCTGGGAACATCCCAACATGCCCTGGGACCAGACGAACCTGTGGCTCATCGACGTTCGCACCCAAGACACTCCCGTCGCCGGCGTCATGCGCGGACACGATGTATCGCTCCTGCAACCCGAATTCACCTCGGACTCCTCGCTCATTGTGAGCTCGGACCACAACGGTCACTGGGCCCTGTACTCATTGGACTTCGAACCGATCGACTGTCTGGTGCGCGACCGCCGGGCTGCCAAAGAGTCCAGGCAGACGAGCACAGACTCCACGGATAAGTTCAAGGACTCCACGCGGACAAGCGAATTCGCTGATGAGCTCGACGTCACCGCTCTGCGACCGCTCCTCGACACCGGCAGCGAGATCGGCGGCCCACTCTGGCAGCTGGGAGCGATCTGGCATCTGAATGATGACGAGGAGATCTGGGCCCACTCCCAGTCAGCGACCTCTTCCCTCGTCAGAACACGACTCCCACGGTCGGGCAACGACGTCCTCAGCAGTGACTTCGAAGAGATCACCGCACCGGGAGAGCCGTTCGGCAGCCTCGAACTCCACGACTTGAGCCACAGCCATATTCTCCTGACCGCGAAGTCCGCGGACTCGACCGGTGCCCTCTACGCCGTGGACCGGGCCACCGGCACCTTCATCGAGATCGCCCAGGAACGCCTCGACGCACACCAGGATTACTGCTCGCGGCCTCGAACGCGAGAGCTCGGCGGCGTCCCTGTCGTCATCCACCCGCCGCACAACCCACGATTCACCGCCCTTGAGAGCGAACGCCCGCCCTACGTGATCTCCATCCACGGAGGACCGACAGGTCAAGCGACCCCCGACATGTCCGCCCGGTTCAGCTACTTCACATCCCGAGGCATCGGGGTGATGGAGGTCAACTACGGCGGTTCGACCGGCTACGGCAGGGCCTGGCGCAACCGTCTGCGCGGCCAATGGGGCATCGTCGACGTCTCCGACACCCTGGCCGCGGTCGACGCATTGGTGGCTGAAGGGCTGGCCGACCCCCACCGGATTGCGATCTCCGGAGCCTCCTCAGGCGGGTGGACGGTGCTGACCGCGTTGGCCTCCTCAGAGACCTTCGCCTGCGGCACCTCCTACTTCGGGGTCACCGACCTGATGCGCTTCGTCGTGGACACCCACGACTTCGAGAAGCACTACATCGACGGACTGGTCGGCCCCTGGCCGGAGGCCCAGGACGCCTACATCACCCGGTCACCGATTCGACGTACAACGCACATCACTGTCCCCGTGGCCATCATGCAAGGCGATCGCGACCCGATCGTCCCACCCAGTCAGGCCCAGGAATTCGTCGATACCTTGGAATTGACCGGAGTGGAGTACATTTACCGTCTGTACAAGGGCGAATCCCACGGGTTCGTCCGAGCTGAAACCATCATCGATTCCCTGGAAAGCGAGTTCGGGTTCTATGCCGACGTCTTCGGAATCCCACACAGCCGCAACCATGGCTGAACCGACCGAAACCCCTGCCACCCTCGCACCCGCGGGAACGACCACCGGCATCTGGATCCCCGGCCCCCGGCCCGAGGCCGAAGCTGGTTCCCTGTCCGGGGCCGCCGGCTACATCGCGAACAGCCCCGTCCGTGAGGCGGCCGCAGCGGCGTTTGATCACCTCGGCGAGCAGCTGCCGCCCGTACCGCTGAATGCTCACCGGGCCGAGGACCGGTGGGGCGCAGACGCGATCGGGCGAGCTGTCGGTCTGCTCACCGACCTTCACGTCGACCGAGCGTCCTTCGGTTGGCGCCTGACGAGCGCAGCGGGTCGCGACGAACGACTCGAATTCTCTGCACTCAGCGAGGCCTTCGACGCCATCGCCGAGTACGGTGACGGCTACACCGGTCAGGTCCAGGTCTCCCTGCCCGGACCGTGGACCGTGGTCACCGCCCTGAGCCTGGCCTCCGGGGCCCCTGTCCTCGGTGATCTCGGTGCCCGCCGCGATGTCATCCAGGCCTATGCGTTCGGACTGGCAGCCTTCGCCGACAAGCTCTCCACACTGGGCATGGCGCCTGTGATCCGCCTCGTCGAGACCCGCCTGCACCCGGTCCTCACCGGCACCTGGCCCACGGTCTCCGGCTGGGCCACCCTGCCCGCGGTGTCCGAGAATCAGGTCTACGCCGCTCTGCAGTCGACGCTGCGGCATCTGCCCCCGGTGCTGCTCAGCCTCCCCGATTTCGATTCCCTTGCGCTGCAGGGCAAGGAGATCACCGCCGCCGAGGTGGTCCGCAATTCCGGTGCCACCGCTGTGTCAGTGCCGTTGGCTAGCCTGAAGGCACACGGGTGGGAGCAGCTGGCCATGATCTCCGAAGCGGGAGTCGGGACATGGATGGGTCTGCCGCCGGCCGCAGGAGCGCGTCCGAAGGAGGTCAAGCACTGGTTGAACAGGATCATGACGCCGTGGAACCGCATCGGCATGAGCACTAGAAGTCTGCGTGATTTCGGAGTCCTCGCGGGCGAAGAGCTTCCGATGACCTATCCGCCGCTGCTGACCTCGGTCGACGGAGACGGTGCCGAGAACATCAGCACGGGAACGATGATGATCGCCGCAGGTCTGCGGCGTGCCTTTGAGGAGATCGAATGACAGACACGCCCGATAACTCAGACCTGTCGGATGCCAGCTCCCGGGCTCAGGCGCATGCGGAACTCGTGGAGAAGATCGAAGAATATCGTGGGGCGTACTACCAGGACTCCCTGCTCGTCTCCGACACCGAATACGACGATCTCGTCCACCGCCTCCAAGACCTCGAGGAGAAGTTCCCCGAGCTCATCACCGACTCCTCACCGACCCAGACCGTCGGCGGCGTCATCGACACATCGACCTTCGACCCGGTCGAGCACATCGGCCGGATGTACAGCCTCGACAATGTCTTCGACGTCGAAGAACTCAGAGGATGGTACGACCGGGTCCGCGCGGCCACCTCGGCGAAGTCGAAGTTCCTCTGCGAACTCAAGATCGACGGACTCGCCGTCAACCTCCTCTACCGCAACGGTGAACTCGTGCGCGCCGCCACCCGCGGTGACGGACGTATCGGTGAGGACATCACCGCGAATGTCCGCACCATCTCCGACATCCCGGACAAACTCGACACCGACTACCCACCCGCCGAGGTCGAGATCCGCGGGGAAGTGTTCTTCCCTCTGGAGAAATTCACCGAACTCAATGCCGCTCTCGTCGCAGAGGGCAAGGCCCCATTCGCGAACCCCCGCAACTCCGCCGCGGGATCCCTGCGCCAGAAGGACCCCGCCGTCACCGCTGTACGTCCGCTGCACATGCTCGTCCACGGCATCGCAGTTTGGACACCGGCCGATGATTCGCATCCCGAACCCGCACATCAGTCCGAGGTCTACGAGGCGTTCAGAAGCTGGGGACTGCCCATCAGCGAATACTTCAAGGTGCTGGACACGGTAGACGAGATCGAAGACTTCATCACCTACTACGGTGAACACCGCCACGATGTCACCCACGAGATCGACGGCATCGTAATCAAGATCGACGATATCGCCGTCCAGGAGACCCTGGGCTACACCTCACGTGCACCGCGCTGGGCGACAGCCTTCAAATACCCGCCCGAAGAGGTCACCACGAAGCTCCTCGATATCCAGGTTCAGGTGGGCAGGACCGGTCGAGTAACCCCGTTCGCGGTGATGGATCCGGTCACCGTGGCCGGATCCACGGTGGAACGTGCGACCCTGCACAACGGCTACGAGGTGGCCCGCAAGGGCGTGCTCATCGGGGACATTGTGACCCTGCGCAAGGCCGGCGACGTCATTCCCGAAGTCCTCGGTCCGGTCGTCGCCCAACGCAACGGCAACGAGTACGAGTTCGTCATGCCCACTCACTGCCCCTCGTGCGGCACGAAGCTGGGGGAGCAGAAGGCAGGCGATAAGGACAAACGCTGTCCTAATGCCCGGTCATGCCCGGCCCAGCTGGCTAATCGCATCTTCTACCTGGCATCCCGTGCGGCCTTCGACATCGAGGCCCTGGGTGAAGAGGCGGCTCTGGCTCTGACCGCTCCAGCCGAGCCCGAGGCGCCGCCGCTGACCTCCGAAGCGTTCCTCTTCGACCTCACGGCTGAAGATCTGGCCGAGGTGAAGATCTGGCGCAACAAGAAGGTCAAAGGTGTGGAGACGGGGGAGCGCGAACTCGTGCCCTATTTCTACACCCGCGCAACTGCGAAGAAGCCGAGTGCTCCGAGCGCGAACACGAAGAAGCTCTTCGATGAACTCGACAAGGCCAAGGACCAGGACCTGTGGAAGGTCCTCGTCGCACTCTCGATCCGTCACGTGGGTCCAACTGCAGCACGCACCCTAGCCGGACATTTTCGAACCCTCGAAGCCATCCGGGCTGCTGAACTCGAAGAGCTCTCAGCCGTCGACGGAATCGGATCGACGATCGCGGCGAGCATCCGTGATTGGTTCGCCGTGGATTGGCATATCGAGATCGTTGAGGCCTGGGCAGCCGCCGGAGTCCGGATGGAGGACGAGCCTCAGGAAGCCGGAGCCCAGACTCTGGAAGGTCTCACGATTGTGGCCACCGGTTCACTGTCCACGTTCACCCGTGACGGAATCAAAGAGGCGATCCTCGGCGCCGGCGGCAAGGCGGCGAGTTCCGTGTCGAAGAAGACCGACTATGTGGTGGCTGGGGAAAACGCCGGGTCGAAGTTGGAAAAGGCCGAATCGTTGGGCGTCAGGGTCCTCGACGAGGACACGTTCCGCACGCTCCTGGAGACTGGCAGCTTCGACTGACGATCTGTGACGAGCCGTGATCTGGCGCACTCCTGCCACGGATTCGTCACCGAACATCAAGGATCATCTCAGCAGCAGTGAAGTGGGGAAACAGTTTGATCTGGAAGAGTGATGGTATGAAAGCAATTCCCCGATTGATTGCCGGCACTGCCGTCGTTCTCGCCGCAGTACTCACCACGGCACCGGTGACGGCAGGCATTGCCGACTACATCCTCAACCCCGGACAGCAGCCGACCAAACGTGCGGCTCCCGCACTGACCGGTTCCTCAGCTTCACCGCTCGCCCCCGCCCGAACCCGCGATGACGACAAGTCTCGCAACGGTGACACCACCGGCGACGACAATCGCGACGGTGATCAGAATCGTGAGAGTAACCACGCCGCCAATGCGCAGCCCCACACGGAGACGACGCCCGACGGCGGGCTCGACTTCGTCAGCGCCACGGCACCGAGTGAGAGTGCCGGTCTGGTGGCACACACCGTTGCCGACGCTCAATCACGAGTCAATGACCTCGCCGGCGATCTGCAGGCAGGAGTCGCGTCCGGAGAGTTCTCCCAAGCTGACGCCGACAGGGTGCTCGGGGACATCTCGAGCTACATCAGAGGCGAACGCACCTGGCCCGAACAGTCCGCCACCTGAGTGACCCGCCTCGGCGAAGCCACGCACTGATGCCCCGGCGAACCTCACATCGTTCCCTTCAGAACCGGTCCGGCAAAGAGACTAGACTTGCTGACGAGTAAACAGACCGATGAAAGGCAGGGAATGACGGAGTCCTCCGCAATCACCCCCGAGCAAGTCGAGCATTTGGCTTCGCTGTCTCGGATCGCCATGGGCGAAGACGAGCTGAAATCGCTCGCCGGTGACCTGAGCACCATTTTGAGCAATGTTGCCAGGGTCAATGAAGTGGCCGGCGATGATGTGCCGGCAACCAGCCACCCGATCGCACTGTCGAACGTGCTGCGCCCCGACGTCGTGGGTGAGACCCTGACCAACGAGCAGGCTCTGGCCTCGGCCCCAGCATCTGCTGACGAGAAGTTCCTGGTCCCACAGATCCTTGGGGAGGAATGATGAGCGAACTGATCAATAAGAGCGCCCTCGAACTCGCCGCAGGATTGAAAGCCGGCGAGTTCTCCTCCGTCGCGGTGACCCAGGCTCACCTGGATCGCATCCACGCTACCGAAGCAGACTTCGGTTCGTTCATCACCGTCACCGACGAACTTGCGCTGGAGACGGCGAAGTCGGTCGACGCCAAGCGCAGCGCCGGCGAAGAGGTTCACGCCCTGGCCGGAGTGCCCGTGGCGCTCAAGGACCTCATCGTCACCGAAGGTGTGGCCACGACCGCGGCGTCGAAGATGCTCGAGAACTGGGTGCCACCCTACGAATCGACCGTGCACAACAAGGTCAAGGCCGCCGGACTCCCTGTCCTGGGCAAGACCAACCTCGACGAGTTCGCCATGGGTTCGACGACCGAGCACTCGGCATTCGGCACCACCCGCAACCCGTGGAACCTCGAGCACGTGCCCGGTGGGTCCTCCGGCGGCGCCGCGGCAGCCCTCGCTGGCTTCCAGGCTCCGCTGTCGGTCGGCACGGACACCGGCGGTTCGGTGCGACAGCCCGCGGCGTTCACCGGCACAGTCGGTGTGAAGCCTACCTACGGTTCGATCTCCCGCTTCGGCATCATCGCCATGGCCTCAAGCCTCGACCAGGTCGGCCCGATGGGTCGCAACGTTGCCGACGCCGCAGCTCTGCACGAGCTGCTCGCCGGTCACGACCCGCTCGACTCGACCTCGCTGCCGGACCCGGTGGCAGGGTTCGTCTCGGCGGCACAGACATCGAACCTGGGGGGCAAGAAGCTCGGCGTCATCAAGCAGCTGCGTGGTGAGGGCTACCAGGACGGCGTCCGCGATGTGTTCTCGACCGCCCTCGACGTGGCGGCTGCGGCCGGTGCTGAAATCGTGGAGGTCGACTGCCCCTCGATCTCCTACGCACTCGACGCCTACTACCTCCTCATGCCCTCCGAAGTGTCGTCGAACCTGGCCCGCTACGACGGTATGCGCTACGGACTGCGGGTCGAGCCCGAGTCCGGTCCGGTCACCGCTGAGACGGTCATGGCAGCGACCCGTGCTGCCGGTTTCGGTGATGAGGTCAAACGCCGCATCATCCTCGGCACCTATGCACTCTCCGCCGGCTACTACGACGCCTACTACGGGTCTGCCCAGAAGATCCGCACCCTGGTGCAGAATGACTTCACCAAGGCGTTCGAGTCCTGCGACGTCCTCGTCTCACCGACGGCACCGACGACGGCTCTGAAGTTCGGCGCGGAGGCGGCATCCGACCCGATGGCCCTCTACCTCGGCGACGTGGCGACGATCCCAGCCAACCTGGCCGGAATCCCCGGACTCTCCCTGCCAGCAGGACTGGCCGACGGTCTGCCCGTCGGATTCCAGATCCTCGCCCCGGCACGACAGGACGTGAAGATGTACGAGGTGGCCGGCCCACTCGAAGCCGCCTTGGAAGCCTCCGGGACTCGAGTGCTCGATACTCTCGCGGAAGGACTGACCACCAAGTGAAATACGAAGACGCGATCAAGAAATACGATCCGGTCATCGGCATCGAGGTCCACGTCGAACTGGGCACCGCGACGAAGATGTTCGACGCCGCACCCAACACCTTCGGCGGGGGACCGAACACCAACATCACCCCCACCTCCTTGGGGCTGCCCGGCTCACTTCCCGTCGTCAACGAGAAGGGCGTCGAGTACGCGATCAAGATCGGCCTGGCACTGGGCTGCGAGATCGCGGAGACCTGCCGTTTCGCCCGGAAGAACTACTTCTACCCGGACGTGCCCAAGGACTTCCAGACAAGCCAGTCCGATGAGCCCATTGCGGCCGAGGGACAGGTCGAGATCGAACTCGAAGACGGAACGATGTTCACCATCCCTGTCGAGCGCGCTCACATGGAGGAAGACGCCGGCAAGAACACCCACATCGGCGGCGCCACCGGTCGCATCCACGGAGCCGACCATTCCCTGGTCGACTACAACCGTGCCGGTGTGCCCCTGGTTGAGATCGTGACCCACCCGATCACCGGGACAGGGGATCGGGCCGCCGAGGTGGCTTCCACCTACGTACGGACCCTGCGCGACATCTTCCGTGCCCTCGACGTCTCCGAAGCACGCATGGAACAGGGCAACGTCCGTGCCGACGTCAACGTGTCCCTGCGCGAGAGCCCCGATGCTCCACTGGGCACCCGCACAGAGACGAAGAACGTCAACTCCTTCCGCTCGATCGAACGTGCGGTCCGCTACGAGATCGCCCGCCAGGCGACCCGTCTGGAAGCCGGCGAGAAGATCGTGCAGGAGACCCGTCACTTCCACGAAGGCACGGGGGAGACGTCATCGGGGCGTCCGAAGTCAGATGCCGATGACTACCGGTACTTCCCGGAGCCGGACCTCGTTCCGCTTGTGCCCAGCCGTGATTGGGTCGAAGAGCTGCGGGCGACTCTGCCCGAGCTGCCGGCCCAGAAACGCCGTCGCCTTGCAGGCGTGTGGGGCTTCTCCGATCTGGAGATGCGCGACGTCGTCAACGCAGGTCTGCTCGAAGCCATTGAGGACACTGTGAGCGCGGGCGCCAAGCCCGCCGCAGCACGCAAATGGTGGACCGGTGAGGTGGCCAGGTTGGCCAACCAGAAGGAACAGCATCCCACTGAGCTTGTCACACCGGACCAGGTCGCAGCCCTGATCGGGCTGATCAACGACGGCAAGCTCAACGACAAGCTCGCGAAGGACGTCCTCACAGCTGTGGCCGACGGAGAAGGCGAACCCGCCGAGGTGATGAGCGCCCGTGGTCTCGAGATCGTCGAAGACACCGGTGCACTCGAAGCCGCAGTCGAGGAGGCCATCGCTGCCAACCCCGACGTGGTCGAGAAGATCAAGGGCGGAAAGATGCAGGCCATCGGTGCCCTGATGGGACCGATTATGAAGGCCACCCGCGGTCAGGCCGATGCCGGAAAGGCCAAGGATCTGATCCTTGCCAAGATCAACGGCTGAGTTCGCAGTCGTCTGACAAGGATCGGTCGACTGAACAGGATCAGGCGACTGAACAGAACTCAGGATTGATCCAGCCACACCCTCTAGACTTGAACATCAAAGAAGTCCGGAGGGTGTGGCTGTTCTCATTCTCACGGGCCAGGTGCTGACTTCGCCGGGCATAGAACCGGTGGATTCGGCGTGCGGGTGCCATCCGTATGTGGAGGTGAATGCGGTGTCCCAGTCGTGGAAGTCGTTGTGGAAGAGCGAATGCGGGAAGTCTCTCCCGGTCTATCGCGTCCTCGTGCCCGAAAGCGTCAACAAGGGCATCATGAAGGCCTGGAATGCTCGCGGGTACCGCTACACCGCGGGGTCCCCGAGCGCGATCATGCTCACCGGGGGAATGCGCCGAAACTTCTTCCGCTCCAGCATGCTCTTCAAAGGCGGAACCGGAACCGGAGCCGCTGTCACAGCCGGCTTTGCCGCCCCCGGTGGACTGGCACTGCTGTCGGGCTTCGCCGATGCTGCACTGGCTTTCGGGGCGCTCGGGGGAGTGACTGCAGTGGGAACAGGTGTGTTCGCGGCAGTCACCGGACCGAAGTACTTCCGTGACCCCAAACGGTTGAGCCGGAAGAACCGCGCTCAGGTAGGACAAGCGCAGTGGATCACTCCGGCGTCGCTGGGATTCCAACCTGGCCGCAAGGAAGGCCGCGACACCGACGAACAACGACTGTTCCACCTCGCAGTGACCATCGCGCGCAAGATTGTTCGCACACGAGCCTGGACCCACCCGATCCTGCGTGACCATGTCTCACGTGTCGATCTTGACCATGCTGTCGCCTCAATCGGTGTGCGGTTGGCCGAACTGGTTCGGCTGCGTGAAGAGATTGAGAGCATCAGGGACGAAGGAACCGCGAAGTCGGTGGAGACGTACCTGTCGAAACTTGCTGTGGCCTTCACCTCGATGGCCAACCGGGTGCTGTCCATGCATGAGTACTACGAGCGTCTGACCGAACTCGACCAGCAGCTGATGCTGCTTCACAATTCCGAACGCTCACGTGAACTCGGCGACCGGGTCCTCGATGTTCTGTCCCGGACAGCGGCCGATGACTCCGCGGACTGGCAATTCAGAGAGCTGCGGATCGACGCCGAGTCGCAGTCATCGATCATCTCCGGTCTTGTCGCCGAGCTAGACCAGACCGCAGACGACTTCGACGATTTCGACGCACGTCTGGCCGCTGCCCAGGAGTCGATCGACGCACTGGAATCCGCACCGTCCTCCTCATTCTCACCGGAAGACGACCGCCGGCCGGAGTGATCCGTCTGCAGTCAGCCGGGCGAACTCAGTGCCGACTCAGTGACCGAACGGATCGGGGTCGACGCCGGGCATCCATGAATGCCCGGGAACGGTGTATCCGTTGGCGGCCTGCTCCTTCTTCCACCTCTTCGACCAGCGCTTGTCGAGACGATCGACATAGAGCATGCCCTGCAGATGATCGTATTCGTGCTGCATGATGCGCGCGAACCACCCTTCGGCGGTCAGAGACACCGACTGGCCGGTCTCATCGAGACCATTGACCGTGACCCGCTCCGCGCGTTTGAGCGGAAAGTCGAGGCTGGGCACCGAGAGACATCCCTCGGTCTCCTCGTCGGGATCCGGGCGGGTATCGGGAACCTTCGAGGCGATGAGCAGCGGGTTGATGAAGGTACCGCGTCTGCGGACTCCGTCATCATCCTCGGCGTTGAAGACGAAGATGCGTTTGCCCACGCCGATCTGGGGAGCGGCCAGACCGACACCATTGCTGGCGTCGAGGGTCTCGTGCATATCAGCGATGAGGGTTGCGAGTTCGTCGTCGAAGTCAGTGACCTTCTCCGCACGCTGATGCAGAACGGGTTCTCCGTAGATGACGATGGGATGAATAGCCATGAGGACAATCGTATCGGCTTTCCCGCCGCGTTCCGTCTGCGAAGAGTTCATCCGAGCGCTCACCTGCCCGCCTGTCGTTCCACAAGGAATTCTGCGCTCCGACCAGCACCTTCACGACCATCTCCCTGACCACCCCGGCGTCTCATATTCGCGTCTGAGCAGCCGTGCGGCTGGGCTGGCGATGGGCACCGGAACCGTAGAGTTAAGAGAGCTGACAGTGAAGAAATCAACCACAATTGTTCAGCGGTTCGGCCGCTCGACGCGTTCAGCGCCACGGTGCGAGGCGCGCAGTTGATCGCCTATGACGCGCCATGACATCATATTTCGCCGGAAGCGAACATGGATTGTTGAGCAACCATCTCGGGAACAACAGCAGGTGGCGGGTGGTTATGATGGTGTCGAACCGTCTCGGTCCACGAGATGAGATCAGCAGCTGAAGCCTTTGGCTGGTGGTTGAGTGACGTCTTCGTCACAGCCCTCACTGCCGGGCGAACAATTAAGCGTGAAAGGACATGTCTTGACCATCTTCAACAATGTTTCCGAACTGGTCGGCCGCACACCGCTGATTCGTGTGAACAAGGCCAGCGAACGCTCCGGCGCGGAGATCGTCGCCAAGCTGGAATCCTGCAATCCTGCGAACTCGGTCAAGGACCGCATCGGCGTCGCGATGATCGATGCCGCCGAAGCTTCGGGAGAGCTCAAGCCGGGCGGAACGGTCGTCGAGGCCACGTCGGGCAACACCGGTATCGCATTGGCGATGGTGGGCACTTCGCGCGGATACAAGGTTCTGCTGACGATGCCGGAGTCCATGTCGAAGGAACGCCGCGCCCTGCTGCGTGCCTTCGGTGCCGAGCTCGTCCTCACCGACAAGGCCCAGGGCATGAAGGGTGCTGTCGACAAGGCTGAAGAGATCGCAGCAGATGGTGCCGTCCTCGTCCGCCAGTTCGAGAACCAGGCCAACGCTGACATCCATCGCACCACCACCGGCCCCGAGATCCTCGCCGACACCGACGGCAAGGTCGACATCTTCGTCTCGGGCATCGGAACCGGCGGAACCATCACCGGTGCCGGAGCCGCACTGCGCGAGGCGAACCCTGACGTCAAGATCGTTGCCGTCGAACCCGCTGCATCGGCACTGCTCTCCGGTGGTAAAGCCGGCCCGCACACCATTCAGGGACTGGGCGCGAACTTCGTCCCCGGCGTGCTCGACACGAAGATCTACGACGAAGTCGTGACCATTGAGAACGATGACGCCTTCACCCGCGCCCGCGAGGTTGCGAAGGAAGAGGGGCTGCTCGTCGGAATCTCCTCCGGTGCCGCACTCGTGGCGGCCGAAGAGCTGGGTGCACGCCCGGAGAACGCAGGCAAGCGCATCGTCGTGATTCTGCCCGACTTCGGTGAGCGCTACCTGACCACACCGCTGTTCGCCGAGTACATGGACTGAACAGAGGAATTTGGACTGGGCACTGCCTGAGGCGGATGCCGATTCCGCGGTGTGAGGGCGTCAAACACATGTTTGGCGCCCTCACGGCATAGAGGATTGACGATCACGAGCACGAAGGACTGTTGAGATGAAGGCACTGTGGACTGCAGCTGCTGCAGCGATCGGCGCGGTCGCCTATGGGCTGAGCCGCCCGGGGGTGCGCGCAACTCTGCGCGAAGACCTCGATACCGTGCGCAGGCGTGACCCTGCGGCCACCAGCGATTTCGTCTCGCTGGTCTCCTATCCGGGCATGCATGCGATCTGGGCGCACCGCGGTCTGCACCGACTGTGGCAGAACGACACCACGAAGGTGCCCGCCAGGCTGATGTCTCAGGCCGTGAGGACCCTGACGGGAGTGGAGATCCACCCCGGCGCGCAGATCGGGCGACGCTTCTTCATCGACCACGCCAACGGGGTCGTCATCGGAGAGACCTCGGAGATCGGGGACGACGTGATGCTCTACCACCAGGTCACACTGGGTGGGACATCGATGGAGCAGGCGAAGCGCCATCCGACCATCGGCAATCACGTCCTCGTCGGGGCCGGGGCGAAGATCCTGGGCCCTGTCGTCGTGGGCGACAATTCCTCGGTCGGCGCGAATGCTGTCGTCGTCAAAGACGTCGCCGCCGACTCGAGTGCGGTCGGAATCCCCGCGAAGGTCAGGCCGTATAAGAAGTCCACCGGCGCCGAGGCGGTCGCCACGGAATCCGGTGACACCAGTTCCAAGTACGCCGACTTCGAACTGATCGACCCCGCCATCTGGATCTGAGCCGGAGGCCCACTCACCGAGGCCACCCGTCACCACTGCCACCCGCAGCAACAGTCATCGCCGGGTCCACCCAGCCGACATCCCTGGAGGATTTCGACTGGGAGGGCCTGGCGGTTTTCGACTCTGAAGGGTCGGCGATTGCTGTGTCTCGGCTTCCCCGAATCTTGTGTGACAGGGCTCGGGAATACTTTACGCATACTGTCTGTTAAACTTTCAACTAGTTACTTCAAAACTGAAGCAATTCAGTTCGACGAGGGTTCGCGAGCGGCGAGCAGAGGGAGCAGACATGGAATTGGGAATCTTCACCATCGGAGACGTCACCACCGATCCCACCAATGGGACTACGGTGTCGGAGCACCAGCGGATCAAGAACACGGTCGAGATCGCGAAGAAGGCAGAAGAGGTCGGCCTCGACGTCTTCGCCACCGGTCAGCACCACAACCCGCCGTTCGTCGCACCCGCGAACCCGCCGGTCCTGCTCTCACATATCGCAGCGCAGACGGAGAAGCTGCGTATGTCAACAGCCACCACACTGATCACCACCACCGATCCGGTGCGCATCGCAGAGGATTACGCCTATGCTCAGCACCTTTCCGATGGCCGCATCAGCCTGGTCATGGGACGCGGCAACACGGGTCCAGTCTACCCCTGGTTCGGCAAGGACATCCGTTCGGGCATTCCACTGGCGGTCGAGAACTACAACCTGCTCTACCGCCTCTGGCGTGAGAAGAACATCGATTGGGAAGGCAAGTTCCGCACGCCTCTGGGCGGGTTCACCGTGACACCGACACCACTTGATGACGTTCCACCCTTCGTGTGGCATGGCTCGATTCGCAGCCCCGAGATCGCTGAACAGGCTGCCTACTACGGCGACGGATACTTCCACAACAATATCTTCTGGCCCGTGTCGCACACCGCCCGCATGGTCCAGCTCTACCGCCAGCGCTACGAATACTACGGACACGGCGCGGCGCACCAGGCGATCGTCGGACTCGGCGGTCAGGTGTTCATGCGCAAGAACTCGCAGGACGCCGTCAACGAGTTCCGTCCCTACTTCGACAACGCACCGGTCTACGGGCATGGACCCAGCCTCGAAGACTTCTCTACGCAGACCCCGCTGACCGTGGGATCGCCGCAGCAGGTCATCGAACGCACACTGAGCTTCCGCGACTGGGCCGGGGACTACCAGCGTCAGCTCTTCCTCATCGACCATGCGGGACTGCCGCAGAAGACGGTGCTGGAACAGCTCGACCTCCTCGGCGAGGAAGTCGTGCCGGTCTTGCGGAAGGAATTTGCGAAGGACCGTCCGGCCGATGTCCCCGATGCACCGACACACGAATCCCTCGTCATCCGCCACCGCGAGGGTCGGGACCCTATCCCCGGCGGTGGCCCCGGATCGCGTGCCTATGCCGATCGTCAGGCCAGGGCAGCGGAGCAGACTGCCACGGAAGGAGCTGATCGCTGATGCGGATTCTCAGCATCACGACCTCGTTGAGCGAGGACTCAACCACACTGAAACTGTCGAACAAGATCATCGCAGCGGCCACTTCTGCGGCAGACGATGCGGGATTGAGCGCGGAGACCGAGCACATCAACGTGCGCAATCTGAGCTCGGACCTCACCGATATGGCACTGACCGGATTCCGCTCGGAGAACCTCGAAGAGGCATTCGCCAAGGTTGCCGAGGCGGATGTGATCGTCACCGTCGCACCCGTGTATAAGGTCGCGCCGGTGGGACTGCACACCTTGTTCTGGCAGCTCATCGACGAAAAGGCCCTGGCGAACAAGCCCGTGCTCATCGGCTCCACCGGTGGCACACCGCGGCACTCGATGGCGGGGGAGACCGTGCTGCGCCCGATGCTGTCCTACCTCAAGGGCATCGTCGTGCCGACGACCATCTTCGCCGCGACCGATGACTGGGGCAGCATCGAGGGCGGCCGCAACCTCAACGCTCGGATCGCCCAGGCCAGCGACGAACTGATCGGTTTGGCCGCGAGCCTGCACAATGTCGCTGCTGATTCGGCTGCCGACAACGCAGACAAGCCCGACGACGCCGGTGCAGCGTCGGCGACGACCGGTGAGTTCGGAAGCCGCGGCTCGCGGCGGAATCCGAGTATCAATGATGAGTTCGATCCCGAGCTCATCACGCCGTTCGCCCAGTTGCTTGAGGGCTGACGATGGTCGACATCAAGCTCGGCCGGGACAGTGACGCACTCGCGCAGGAGTCGTGGCGTGCCTACTTCGAGACCTCACAGCGCATCCGGCAGAACTTGGAGGGCAACCTCAAGGACAGGGCGGGTCTGACCGTCAGCGACTACAACACATTGCTGCTCCTGTGGGAGGAGCCGACCCATCTGCTGACGATGAGCGTGCTGGCCAAGAAGCTCGTGTTCTCGCCATCACGGCTGAACTACCGGATCAAGGTGCTTGTAGACGCCGGCCTGGTGACGAAGACAGAATGTGCGGACGACAAACGGGCACACAACGTCGGCCTCACCGAGGTCGGTGCTCAGGTTTTCCTCAATGCGGGACGCCAGCACCGGGAGAACATCGACGATGTCTTCCTCTCCCACGTCAGCGATGAGGAACTCGAAGTCATCGGGGCTGTGTTCGCACGAATCGGCCGCGCCCTGCCGGAGTGAGACTGTCGCCCTGTCCGAGTGAGACTGTCGGAATAGGTCTGGCGGACAGCCCTGCCCGAGTGGGACAGTTCGTGGGACAATGTGGCTATGTCGATCAAGACCATTGCCTTCCCAGATTCTGAACTCCGCAACCGCGTCATCGCCCGGATTCCGGCGCATCAACGCGCCAACGTCGACCTCGTCGTTTACTCGGATGCCGAGAAGTCGGCGAAGCTGAGCCGAGACGATGTCGATGTCGTCGTGCTCCCGTACCTCAATTCGGGACCGACTATCGAGTTGCTCGACGATCTGCCGAACCTGGGTTTGGTCATCACCCAGACCACCGGCTACGATCCGGTTGCGCACCTGCCTGAGCGTGGCATCGAGGTGGCCACCGCCTCGGGCGTGCACACCGGCGGAACCGCAGAACTTGCGCTGACGCTGACCCTGGCCAGCTTGCGCGGCATCGACGATGCCGTGCGTGCCCAGAGTGCACGCATCTGGAACCACAAACGCAACCGCTCCCTGCAGGACCGTCGCGTCATGATCATCGGCGCCGGTGAGATCGGGTCGGCTATCGCCGATCGGTTCGCACCCTTCGAAGTCGACCTCACGCGGGTCGCGACGAAGGCACGTGAGGACGATCGTGGCCACATCCACGGCGTCGATGATCTGCCGAAGCTGCTTCCTCACACCGAGGTGGTCGTGCTCATCACACCGCTGACCGAGTCCACGAACAAGCTCGTCGACAAGGACTTCTTGGCCCAGCTGCCCGACAACGCTCTCATTGTCAACGTCGCTCGGGGCAAGGTCGTCGACACCGAGGCACTCGTCGCCGAACTGAGCACGGGCCGTCTCCATGCCGCTCTCGACGTCATGGATCCCGAGCCGCTGCCGGAGAACCATCCGCTGTGGGGGACACCGAATACCCTCATCACACCTCATGAGGGAGGCGACACCTCAGCGTTCGAACCACGGGTGGTGCAGATTCTGGCCGAGCAGGTCCGCCGCCTCAACGATGGCGAAGCGCCGCTCAACCTCGTCTCGACGGAGTGATCGCAGCAGTTCTCGATCTATCGCTCAGCGGTTCTTCTCGAACCGCTGAGCGGTTCTCGTTGCACTGCCTCATCAGTTCTCGCTGACCGGTTCAAAACTAGTTCCAACATGCGAGAAATTGGCCTATACATGGTGGACTCCGGCGTAGAGTGCCTGCATGAGCATTGATACGAATTCCACCAACCCAGACATCAAACCACGTTCTCGCGACGTCACCGACGGCCTCGAAGCCACTGCCGCACGCGGCATGCTCCGAGCCGTCGGCATGGGCGACGACGACTGGGTCAAGCCACAGATTGCCATTGCGACCTCGTGGAACGAGATCACCCCGTGCAACATGTCACTGCAGCGCCTCGGCGCGGCCGCCAAGGAAGGCGTGCACGAATCAGGCGGATTCCCCCTGGAATTCGGCACCATCTCCGTCTCCGACGGCATCTCCATGGGCCACGAGGGCATGCACTACTCGCTGGTCTCACGTGAGGTCATCACCGACTCCGTAGAGACCGTGATGAGCGCCGAACGACTCGACGGATCCGTCCTCATGGCCGGCTGTGACAAGTCGATCCCGGGCATGCTCATGGCATCGGCCCGCCTCGGCCTCTCCAGCGTCTTCCTCTACAACGGCTCGATCATGCCGGGCACCGCGAAGATGTCGGACGGGTCCGAGAAGGAAGTCACCCTCATCGACGCATTCGAAGCCGTCGGTGCCTGCCGCGCCGGAACCATCACCCAGGGTGACGTCGACGCCATTGAACGCGCTGTCTGCCCAGGTGAAGGTGCCTGTGGCGGCATGTACACCGCGAACACCATGGCCTCGGCCGCCGAGGCGATGGGCATGTCACTGCCCGGTTCGGCCGCCCCACCGGCCATCCACCGCGACCGCACGATGTTCGCGCGCAAATCCGGTGACGCCGTCGTCAACCTGCTGCGTCAGGGGATCACGACGAAGGACATCATCACGAAGGAATCGCTGCACAACGCGATCGCTGTGGTCATGGCCTTCGGTGGATCGACCAACGCGGTTCTCCACCTGCTGGCCATCGCCCACGAAGCCGGAGTCGAACTCGCCCTCGATGACTTCAACCGCATCGGTGACAAGGTTCCGCACCTGGGCAACGTCAAGCCCTTCGGTCAGTACGTGATGAACGATGTCTTCAAGATCGGCGGCGTGCCCGTGATCATGAAGGCTCTGCTCGACAACGGCCTGATCAACGGTGACTGCATGACCGTGACAGGCAAGACCGTGGCCGAGAACCTCGAACACATCAACCCGCCGGATCCCGACGGCAAGATCCTGCGCGCGATGGACAACCCGATCCACGCCACCGGTGGCCTCACCGTGCTCAAGGGCTCGATGGCGCCCGAAGGCGCGGTCGTGAAGTCCGCCGGCTTCGATGCCGATGTCTTCGAAGGCACTGCGCGCGTGTTCAACCAGGAGAAGCCGGCCATGGACGCCGTGCTCAACGGTGAACTGAAGAAGGGCGATGTCGTCGTCATCCGCTATGAGGGACCCAAGGGCGGCCCCGGCATGCGCGAGATGCTCGCCATCACCGGCGCGATCAAGGGCGCGGGCATCGGCAAGGATGTCCTGCTGCTCACCGACGGTCGCTTTTCGGGCGGCTCCACCGGCCTGTGTATCGGCCACATTGCCCCCGAGGCTGTCGATGGCGGCCCCATCGCACTCGTCGAGGACGGGGATAAGATCACCGTCGACATCGCGGCCCGTTCGATCGAGCTCGATGTCTCCGAGGAGGTCCTCGCTGAGCGTCGCAAGACTTGGACGATCCCCGACAACCACCGCCTGACCGGTGTGCTCGGCAAGTACGCGAAGCTCGTGCAGTCGGCCTCCACCGGAGCGGTCTGCTTCTGAGCAGAGAACACCCGATGATCTGATCATCGAAGAGCTGACCCGCCTCTGCGTGGGGGAGCGAGTCATCGCCGAGGCGGTACGGACGAATGTCCGCACCGCCTCGGCGTTTCTGTGCCTGAGGAAGCGAAATACCAACTGTTGTTACCTAAATGTAACCACGGCGTGTCGCCCGAGAATCTGCGGCACGGGCGGTAGGAGAAAAAGAAATTGAGCAAGGTTCTTTGTGCGGAGGATCACACATGGATGCAGTTCATCTTACGTTCAGTTGTTTGTGATGGTTCATGGAGGAACTGTGCAAAATCACTGAACTGACAACACTTGACGCAAAGGAACTTTGATTGCAGATGACTCGTCAACCCCTCGAGATTCGCAAAGAGATCTATTCCCTCATCCCCGGGCCGATGCATCAGCCAGAGACCGATCACGGAAGCTCTCACGCTGCAGCTGCTTAGGTCTGGGCATGGGCAAATACGTTCTTCGACGTTTCGTCAACTATTTCATCTTGGCCTTCATCGCTACTGTCACCGCCTACATCACCTCGAGTGCCTTCATGGATCCGGCCGCCCGGTATCGGGGCCAGAATCCGCCGCTGTCGGAAGCCTCGATCAAGTCCATCCTCGACGGACACGGGACCAACCCGGATGTTCCGATCATCGAACGCACGTGGTCATGGCTGACGAATATCTTCCTCCACGGAGACTTCTCGACGACGGTCCACAACAATCCTGTCTTCCAGGAGATCATGACTCGGGCAGGTGTCAGCCTCAAGCTTCTGCTCATCGGTTCCATCCTCGGCGCCATCCTGGGTGTCGTCCTCGGCGTGTGGGGTGCCGTTAGGCAATACAAGGCCTCCGACCAGGCCGTGACTTATGCGTCCTATCTGATCATCGCCACACCGACATTTGTCATCGGTGTGGTACTAATGATCATCGCCACTGCTTTCAACGGTCTCATCGGCACAAGTCTTATTCGCTTCTCGGGCGTATACACGGCGGACATACCGCCTGGCGTCTTCCCGTGGTTCACCGATCAGCTCTCTCATATGCTGTTGCCGACTTTGGCATTGGTGATGATGGGCGCTGCCACATACTCGCGCTATCAGCGGTCGGTCATGCTCGATGTGTTGGCCTCCGACTTCATCCGCACCGCACGCTCGAAGGGACGCACCCGCAAGACCGCCTTGGTCAAGCACGGTGTTCGCGTGGCTCTCATCCCGATGTCTACTTACTTCGCTTACGCCTTCGGCACACTTGTCGCGGGTTCGGCGATGCTCGAGGTGGTGTTCTCCTGGCACGGCATGGGTGAGTTCACCATCAACTCGATCCTGCAGTCCGATATCAATGCTGCTGCCGGGTCCGTTCTTTTCATCGCAGTGCTGACTCTGATCTCTTCGACTCTTTCGGAGGTTCTCTACGCTGCCCTCGACCCGAGAGTGAGGATCTGACATGGCTACCGATCTTCCGATCTCCACGACTCCCGACACCGAGGTTGTGCCTCGTCGTTCGAAACCCACCTCCCGTCTGGCCCTGGTCTGGCGCCGACTGCGCTCGACTCCGCGCTTCTGGGTCGGCGGCATCATGCTCGCCTTCTTCGTTCTCTTCGCGCTCTTCGGCAATTCGATCAACATTTACACGCCCACCGACCAGGACATCTACGCACTCAACAAAGCGCCGAGCGCACAGCACTGGTTCGGCACGAACACCATCGGCCAGGACATCTATGCCCAGACTGTTGCAGGCCTGCAAAAATCTCTGCTCATCGGCATCATCGCCGGGCCTGCAGCGAGTCTTCTGGCAGCGATCATCGGTTCGACAGCAGGCTACTTCGGTGGTCGCGTCGAGGTCATCATCGTGTGGTTCATCAACCTGCTTCTCGTCCTGCCTTCATTCTTCATCCTCGTTCTCCTAGCACCGATGCTGCGTCAACTGTCGTGGATGGCGATCGTCGTCTTCCTTGCACTGTTCGGATGGATGATCATGGCCCAGGTCGTGAGGAACCAGACGAAGGCCATCAAGGACCGTGGCTTCGTCAAGGCGGCACGATACATGGGGGTCTCCACTCCACGGATCCTGAGTCGGCACATCATTCCCAACGTCGCATCGATCCTCATCGTCGATGCCACTTTGGGTGTGGTTTCGGCGATCCTGACTGAAACCTCGCTGAGCTACTTCAACCTCGGAATCCAGAAGCCCGATGTCTCCATCGGCACACTCTTGGCCGAGGGGTCCGGGGCGGCTGTGACCCGACTGTGGCTCTTCGTCTTTCCCGCCGGCGTCCTCGTTCTCATGCTCTTCGCCATCAGCTTGATGGCTGATGCACTCCGTGACGCCATCGACCCCACCTCAGGAGCCAATCGTGACTGAGACTCTCAGCTCCAACCGATCCACACCACCTGCACAGGCCCCGATCCTCGAAGTCCGAGATCTGACCGTGACCTTCCCCAATCCGAAGGGGGATGTGCAGGCGGTTCGCGGCGTCAACTACGAAGTCATGCCCGGTGAATTCCTGGGCATCGTCGGAGAATCAGGCTCCGGCAAGTCCGTGTCGTCGATGGCTGTGATGGGTCTGCTTCCCTCCACGGCCCAAGTCGATGGCTCCATCAGATACCGCGGACGATCACTGTTGGACATGGACGACCATGCGATGTCGAAGCTGCGCGGTTCCGAGATCGCCATGGTGTTCCAGGACCCGCTGTCGGCACTGACTCCGGTCTATTCGATCGGCGAACAGATCTCAGAGGGTCTACTCCTCCACGATCCGAGCCTGTCGAAGGAGGCAGCGCACAGCAGGGCGATCGAGCTGCTGCGCGTGGTCGGCATTCCAGGACCCGAACGAAGGGTCAGGGCATACCCCCACGAGTTCTCCGGAGGAATGCGCCAACGAGCCATGATCGCGATCGCGATCGCCAACGATCCTGACCTCATCATCGCCGATGAGCCGACCACCGCTCGCGACGTCACGATCCAAGCCCAGATCCTCGACGTCCTGCAGAAGGCGCGTGAGATCACTGGAGCAGCTATTGTGCTCATCACGCACGACCTCGGCGTGGTGGCCGGCAATGCGGACCGCATCGCCGTCATGTACGCCGGTCGCCTCGTCGAGACAGGGCCGGTCGAACAGGTCTTCGCTCGACCACAGATGCCCTATACGACCGGGCTGCTGCGTTCGGTGCCGAACCTGGCGACGGCCGGAACCCAGCGACTCGTTTCCCTCGAAGGGAAGCCGCCTTCGCTGTCGAACATGATCCCGGGCTGTCCCTTCGCTCCGCGGTGCCCGATCGCCCTCGACATCTGCCATGAGGTCGAACCCGAACTCGTCTCACACGGCACACCCGATGTTTCCGCCGCCTGCCACCGGGCCGATGAGATCGCCTCGGGAAGCCTGACCGCCGGCACGATCTTCCCCCGACCCGAGCCGGTCGAGAAGCGGGTGAAGAACAGCGAAGCCGAACGGGTCCTCGAAGTCACCGGGCTGCAGAAGCACTTCCCGCTGCTCAAGGGAGCAGTCTTCAAACGGCAGATCGGAACCGTGCGAGCCGTCGACGGCATCGATCTGGAGATCAGAGAAGGACAGACACTCGGTCTCGTCGGAGAGTCCGGCTGCGGCAAGTCCACGACCATCGGTGAGGTCCTGGAGATGGTGGCGCCTCAGAAGGGACAGATCGTCATCAACGGCGTTGACGTTTCTGAGCTGTCAAAACGAGAGCGTTTGGCGATGCGCAAGGATGTCCAGGTCGTGTTCCAGGATCCGATGGCCGCGATCGATCCGCGGTTGCCGATCGGCGAGGTGATCGCGGAACCACTGACCGTTCACAAGGTCCCGGCCAAGCAGCGTCATGACACCGTCGCAGAGATGCTCGAACTGGTGGGCCTCGACGCGAACATGGCAGATCGGTATCCGCACGAATTCTCCGGAGGCCAGCGTCAGCGCATCGGCATCGCCCGGGCACTCGTGACCAACCCCGAAGCTGTTGGTGCTCGACGAACCGGTCTCCGCCCTTGACGTGTCCGTACAGGCTGGTGTCATCAACCTGTTGGAGGACCTGCGCGACTCACTCGGGCTGTCCTACCTGTTTGTCGCCCATGACCTGGCGGTCGTGAGACAGATCGCCGATCACGTTGCGGTGATGTACTTGGGCCGTATCGTCGAATTCGGCTCCTCTGAAGATCTCTACGACAACCCCCAGCACCCCTACACCAGGGCGCTGATGTCGGCGATTCCGGTGCCCGATCCGAAGATCGAACGATCGCGTGAGCGAGTGCTGCTCTCCGGTGACCTCCCGAGCCCGACCGACGAGATCTCCGGGTGCAGTTTCCGCACTCGGTGCCCGCTCTTCTCGCTGCTGCCCGAGAGCGAGCAGCACAGATGCACGCACGAGGATCCCCAGCCTCGGCGGGCGGAGGCGACCCTGGTAGCCTGCCATTTCTCCGAACGTATCGGCGAACTCGAACGCTCGGACTGAGCGAGCCCGACCCAGCACTCACCCATCGATTCCCACACAGAGAACAGGAAAGAGGAACTCATGAAGATGAGGAACAAGGCGACAATGGTTGTCGCCGCGACCGCGGCATTGGGGCTCGCCCTCTCCGGCTGCCAACAGGACAACAAGGACTCAGCAGGAGTCGACAGCGACAAAGCGAACGAGGAGATCGCGGGATTGCCGTCTGTCGATTACCAGAAGGCAGACTATGACGAGATTGACGATGGTGGAACCCTCACCTATCCGATGACCGAGATCCCGGCCAGCCTCAATTATTACCATGCTGACGGTGCACACGTGGACAATAACAATCTCTACAGCACCTCGCTGGGCGGACCGGTCAAGATCAAGGAAGATGGTAGCTGGGAAGTCGACAAAGACTATGCAGAGAGCGTGGAGATCGCCAGCGAAGATCCTCTCGTCATCAACGTCAAGCTCAACAAAGACGCAGTCTGGGAAGACGGCACCCCGATCGACGTCGAGGACTATGAGGCGTTCTGGAAGACGCAAAGCGGTGAGAACAAGAAGTTCGAGGTCGCTTCGACCAAGGGCTTCGAGGACATCAAGAGCATCAAGTCCGGTAAGGACAAGTATGACGTCAATGTCACGTTCAAGACCCCGAACATCGACTGGCCTAACTACATCGGTGCCTTCATCCCGAACGAGATCGCGGAAGATCCCAAGACATTCAACAAGGACTACGTCAAGAAGGTGCTGCCCTCGAACGGGCCGTTCAAAGCCAAGAAGGTCGATAACAAGTCTGGCGTCATCACCATGGTCAGGAACGACAAGTGGTGGGGTCAGGAACCCAAACTGGATAAGGTCGTCTTCAAGATCGTCTCGCAGGCGCAGCAGGCCCAGGCCTATGCGAACAAGGAGATCGACCTCGTTGACATCGGCACCGACGGCGACGCATATGAGACGGCTGGCAAGCGCAAAGACGGCGAGATCTTCAAGACTCAAGGCATGCAGTGGACGCACGTGACCATGAACGCAGAGAAGGGCGCCCTCAAGGAGCAGGAAGTCCGGGACGCGATCGGTCACGCCATCAATCGCGAGGCCATCGCCCAGGCAGCCATCGGCCCCGTCGAAGCACCGGTGACACTGGTCAACAATGTCACCTTCATGCCGGGCCAGGACGGTTATCAGGACAATACTGACGGCAGTCTCGACTTCGATCAGGATACCGCGAAGAAGATCCTCGACGATGCAGGCTGGAAGGCCGGCGATGACGGGGTGCGTGAGAAGGACGGTGAGAAGCTCAAGTTCAATATCGTCGTCCCCGCAGACACCGCCTCCAACGCCCAGCGCGCGGAGCAGATCATGAAGGATCTCAACGAGGTCGGCTTCAAGATCAAGATAGAGACCGTCCCGGTGGCTGCGTATTTCGCCGATCACGTGCTCAACGGCAACTTCGACATGGCCACGTTCACCTGGGAAGGCACAGCTTTCCCGATCTCGTCGGGGTCGAACCTGTTCTACCCGGCCGATTCCGAGCAGAACCATTCGAAGATCTCCAGCGATGCGATCGGTGAGAAGTTCAAGGCCGCAACGAAGACCCTCGACCCGGACGAGGCGAAGAAGCTGGCGAACGAGGGTGATGCCGAAGTGCTCAAACTCAAGCCTCTGATCCCGTTCTATCCGACCCCATACGTTTGGGGCGTCAAGGACGACATTATGAATCTCGGGCCGCGTCAGCTCGAGACTCCCGATTGGACGAGCATCGGCTTCAAGAAGTGATTGTGAGGCTCACCATCTGATCAATCCACGTGATCAAAACGATCACCCTCAATCGCCGGCCCCGTGGACTCACGTTCTCCCACGGGGCCGGCTCCATTGACCCACACGTCTACAGGCTGCCGAAGACGACAAGCAGGATGAGGACGAGGCAGACTCCCAGGACGCCGAGGTTCCACACCGTTGTGGTGGTGCCGGGGGTGTTGGTAGGTTTCGCGAGATTCGAACCCTGGTGATTGTTCTCCCAGCGGCGGAGCAGTTCGAAGGCAGGGTGGTTGTCGACGGACTCAGGGCGTGTGCCGCCGGTGAGCCCCGAGTCGATCTTGCGGCGGGGCATCCCGGGCGCATTCCACGGGCGGTATGTGCGGGTGGTCCCATTCGGTGCGATGGCCATGATGGAGACGACCGTGCTCAGCCGGATGTCAGTGATGTCGGCAAAGGGCACAGTGGTGGTGCGCAGGATTTCACGAATCACGACATGCTCGGATTCGACGATGACTGCTGGCCGCCACAGGAGCATGAAGACGAGCCACCCCACCAGAGCTAGGGGTGGAAGGAACGTTCCCACGGTGTCCCAGGAGCCGCGCACGATCGCATCAACCAGAAGCAGGGCAAGGTGCGCTCGTCAAGTTTTTGAGACAGTTCGTTGATGATTTCTCTTACGCCGCCAGG
>NZ_JABUYD010000023.1:0-68662 GCF_014897515.1 Brevibacterium sp. FME17 | reverse complement strand
ATGGTGTCTATCCTTCCAGGCTTGCTTGTGTACAAGCCAGATTAGATGTCACCAAACCCTGCATCAGTCCCCTCTGCTTGGTTGATGAAAGGTGCCACCTGGGTCACCCCGATCTGGGAACTTACTTTTCCGCTCATTTACGTTTTACCCGCACGATGGGGAGTCCGCGGCCTCAGTGTCGTCAAGATTTTCCACCTGGGAGTTGCTGCCATCATGGAGCTTCCGCGATTCGTGTGGGGTTTCACCGGTTCCCATGCAGCCGTTAAGTACGTGATTCGCAGCTCAGAACGGGGGGAGAAGAGGTTGTCGAAACTCGAGTATTCGGCGCTAGGATCTGCTGCCGTCGTGACCTACATGAGTGGAGTGCACGCGGCGACTTTGAGGGCTCTTCGTAATTGAGAGTGTAGATCGGTGATTCCAGAACACGGCGCGTCGCTGCCCGGATAGACGTCGAGGTCTTCCGATGATGGAAGTTCTCACACAGTCCATCCGAAAGACCTCGACATGGCCAAGCCTACTTTCTCGACCCCTGACCTCACGACATTCTGCCGACTCGACACCCTCGACCTCGCCTGCATCGGCCAGCACATCACCGGGCACAGGGCCATCCTGGAATGCCGGCCCAACACTGCTGATGACTGGTGCCGTCGGTGCGGTGGCCACGGGATCATTCGCGACACCGTCGTCCGCCAGCTGGCCCACGAACCCTTCGGCCACCGGCCGACCACGCTTCATATTCGCCTCCGCCGTTACAAATGCGTCGAGTGCGGCCGCGTATGGCGTCAAGACACTACAGCTGCGGCACCACCACGAGCGAAGATCTCTCGAACCGGCCTCGACTGGGCGCTGCGTGCTCTCGTCATCGACCACGACACCGTGTCCGTGATCGCAAGCAAACTTGCCGTGTCTTGGCACACCGCGAACTCCGCAATCCTCGCTGAAGGTCGCCGGCTGTTGATCAACGACCCGACCCGTTTCGGCGGGGTCACCGTGATCGGCGTCGACGAGCACGTATGGCGGCACACCCGGCGTGGCGACAAGTACGTCACCGTCATCATCGACCTCACCCCGATCAGCCAGGCCACAGGCCCAGCACGTCTGCTCGACATGGTGGCTGGCCGTTCGAAGCAGGTGTTCAAGCAATGGTTGAAAGCCCGTCCGAAGGACTGGCGTGATGGCATCGACGTCGTCGCGATGGACGGATTCTCCGGCTTCAAAACAGCCTCAGTTGAGGAACTGCCCGACGCTGTCGAAGTCATGGACCCCTTCCACGTCGTCAAGCTCGCCGGTGATGCTCTCGATGATGTTCGTCGTCGTATTCAGCAGGAGACAACTGGCCATCGTGGACGAGCGAAAGACCCCTTGTATCGAGCGAGGAGGACTCTGCACACAGGCGCTGATCTGCTCACGACCAAGCAGCAGGAGAGGATCGCGGGCCTGTTCGCCGATTCGAGTTTCACCGAAGTCGAAGTCACCTGGGCTGTTTACCAAGACATTGTGAACGCCTACCGAATCGCCGACCGGAACGAGGGCAAGAAGCTCTTGAGAACGGTCATCGACGCACTGACGACGAAACTGCCGACAGGGCTGGTTGAGCTCAAACGGTTGGGAAGGACTCTGAAGCGTCGAGCTGCTGATGTGCTCGCGTTCTTCAGCCGACCGGGAACGTCCAATGGTCCGACTGAAGCGATCAACGGCAGGCTTGAACACCTCCGCGGGTCTGCTCTGGGGTTCCGTAACATCACCCACTACATCGCCAGGTGTCTGCTCGAGTCCGGTGGCTTCAGACCGGTTCTACACTCTCAATTACGATGAGCCACTTTGAGGCAGAGAGATATCGAACGCAGACGAGGGCTCAAAGGTACTTCTCAACTTCCGGTCGATGATGGAAGTGTCGAGTTCAAATGGAGCGCTCCGAAACGCCACGATATTGATTCAAACACGGCTCCGGTGATCATCTTCGAAGCTGGCCTCGGCAGTGCGTTGGAGGCGTGGACCTGGGTATCTGAAGAGCTTTCAAACGATTTCCACGTACTTTCCTACCATCGGGGAGGGTACGGGTTGAGTACGACAAAGCTCCTTTCAGGCGACATCATCGAAGCTCTTCTTGACCATATTGAATCCAATGGCCCGATCGTGGTGGTCGGTCATTCCTTCGGTCTAGTTAAAATCGCAGACTATCTTCACCGAGAGCTGCGGGGTCGCCAGCTCTCCAGAGTCGTCCTCGTTGATGGTACCGATCCTGAGCTTCTGCACATTAACCGCAGCGATCGTCAGCGAGCTGCCAAATACCTCCAGTCGCAGTGTGGTTCGATGTTCGTTGCGCTGACGGGGATATACAACTTTGTTCCTCACACGGTGGCGAGGCAATCTGCTTATGCCCCTGATGAGCAGAGTGGGGTTGTACAGTTTGCGTTTGCTCCGAAAAATATCCACAGGGCAATTCGGGAGTACTTCGATACCGATATCACCAGAGTGACTGAATCGATTGTGAGCGGGCCACCACGTGTTGTCGTTGCCTCGGCTGAAAACGCCGACCAGCAACGAACTCTTGCGGATAAGCTCTCTGCACCTTACGAACTCGTCGAAGAGTCGTCTCATCGGTCGATCATCGGCTATCAGTCACAGTCGAAGCATGTCGCGGCGATCGTAAGGGAAGTCGTCAGTGGAATCTAAAATTGTGAGCACTGCGCTTGGCATCGCTGCGATCGGGGCCATCGGGGCCCACATTGCAGCTACAACATTGCAAAATACACCAGATCCTTACAATCTGGATATGCGTCCCTACGTGGGTGGGTGGTCCGTGCCAGGCTGGAGGTTTTTCGCGCCCAACCCGGGCAACCAGAACGTACACCTTCTGGTGCGTACTCGGGACGCTGAAGGGACACTGGTCAGCGATTGGAAAGATGTCACCCCACCCGTCCATCACAGTGTTTTTAATGTCCTCATCAATCCACGAAGTCGCGGCCCGAAAGCCCTCTTCGATGCAATGCAACAATTGACTGTGATGCGAGACAATTACGCGGGACTCGACTGGATCTTCAAAAGTCTCCCCTATGAATTGGTCGCAGATACCTGCCGGGGGCTGATAAAAGACTCTGTTGGTCCACGATTTCAATACCTACTGATGAATTATGTCCCATCGGCGTCTGAGGGCGAACGTATGCAGCCGATCCTCGTCTCGCAGTGGCTGGCCGTCAATACGGAAGGGGTTCGAGGATGACAACCGATGTCGGCGAATATGGCGTCTACCACGGCGCTGAGGTGCATCTGCACATCACAGGATCGATCGGAGCCGCGCTCGTTCCCTGGTGGATTCACTGGTTCAGACATATCAACCAGGACGTCGTGGTCAACGCTTCAATCTCTCGAGGTGCTTCGCGTTTCGTGACGAAAGACGCAATTGCAGGTCTGTGCAACGGACACGTATGGGAAGACGAATGGGACGATGCCAAGAGTGAAGACTGGAGGCAAGGACGCACAGGAGACTCAGACTGCATCATTGTCTTCCCCGCGAGCCTAGACAGCGTGATGCGACTGGCGCAGGGACGCAGCGACTCGCCAGCTTTAATGATGATGCAAGTCACCAATCTCCCAATCATCCTGTGCGAAGCTATACCCGTGACCAACTCCGTCATCGAGCATTGGCGAAATATTCTGCATGAACGGCCAAACGTGACTACAGCTCCGCCTGTCGTTGGGATCAAGGCCACGGACCGGGACTCTCAAGAGACTGGATTCAACCTCCCGGGTGCCATCGCCATGGCAAATGAGCTCATTGATGCATCACGCGAAGGTGACGGCGTTGGTTGAAGCCCACGTCCGGCCAATCGCATCACTTCATAGTCACGGTTTGCTTCAGGACGTTGGTTCGTCCCCTGGGGGACACATTTTGTCACAACGAACCATGCAGGATGGTGGAACAGTCGCTTTATGATCGAACTCAATAACGTCAGTGTTTTTGCGGGAGAGGTACCTCTGTTGAGACCCACTACGGTCTCACTCTCACAGGCAGAGGCTCTAGTGATCCGCGGCCACAATGGTTCGGGTAAGTCAACGATGCTTCGCGTACTCGCAGGAACCCTGCCTCCTACAGATGGTGAGGTTTTGATCAATGGCAGCGTGCCGGATACGAGAAGTCGAGCTTTTCGCCGCACGGTCGCTGCCATGATCGGCCTTCCCCCGATGTCCTCGGACCTCACTGTCCGCGACCATGTCGCACTTGTGTCGACCACGTGGTTCCCGCGGTCTGCAGATGCTGACGATGTTGCATCCAGCGTCCTCGACAAACTCGGATTATCACAACTCTCCTTGCGTTTTCCTCATGAACTTTCGTCCGGACAACTCCAATTGTTCGGATTGAGTCTTGTGCTTGCGCGACCGTTCGACATTCTGATCGTCGATGAACCCGAGCAACGACTTGATGATGAGCGCTTGGGTATTGTGTCTCATGTTCTTCAGGCACTGAGAAACGATGGCGTCACCGTTGTGGTGGCCACGCACAGCTCTCATCTGGCTGATGACCTGGGAGACCGTGTCCTCAGTCTGGATGTAACGACGTGAGGTCGCAGTACTCCGCGGCGATGTCGATCTGGAGAAACAGGACGGTTGACAGCGACCACCCCGAACCTCGGCGCGACGTGGGGTTCATTATCTACGCTGTGATTCTGCTGTCTGTTATTTGTCTAGTACCAATAGTTCGCCTTTTATTCTTATCCCTGGTTTCACCTTCTGCCAGTTCAGTTCTCGCTTCACCAGTGGCAGAACGAACGGCGTTCGCAGTCGCTGTGATTGTTTGCGTGACAGCTCTTTGGGGTGGCCGGTTTCAGGGCCCCGCGACCTTGCCCCCGTTTCTCACATATGCTCTGGCCGGTAGTGATATTCCTCGACTCTTAACGTATCGGCGTCCGCTTTTAATCGCGGCGTCGTGGGTGTTGGGGATGTTGACAGCGGCGTCTATTCTGGTCGCCGCCAGCATGTGGACGACTGACATCATCTTTGCCCTGGACGCGGCGCTGGTCGTGGTGTCTTGGATCTGCACGGCCACCGTCGTCTTTTGTCTTTGGGTCACGAGCCAAACTTTTCCGCGAGCTTCCGCTGTGTCCGCGATTCTACTACTGCTGGTGGGCGGTTGTGTTCTGTTCGTCCCTGGCCTGTGGCAGGGATGGCCGGCCGAAATTTTGTCCAGTGGCCCAGGAACGGTCATCGCGTTGATAACTTGGGCAGCGCTTGCTGTGGTCGGAGTATGTTGCTTACCTCGCATGCTTGAGGCTCAGCGATTTGATGATCTGCTCAAACGCTCTATTCGCTTGGCGCAGGCACAAGCGCAGGTGTTTATTATGGAGTTTGGCCAGGCTTCCTCAATCTATCGGGAGCCTCCACGGTTGCTTCGGAGAATGAAAGCGGTGCGGCCGTCGCGTCACGTCTGGATCACCATCGCCATAAGTGATTTGTACGCGTCACTGAGAAGTCCCATCCGACTATTGACCAGCCTCGTTTGCGTCTTAGGCGCCGGTTTGCTTGTGGGGTTGGGGTCGTCGCTGGGACCTTTAGCTGCCCTACTCGGACTCGGTGCCGGGGCGTTGAGCTATATGGGCGTAGGCCCCCTTGCCGATGGCCTTCGGCATGGTGCTGCTCAGGTCTCGGATCTTCCTCTGTACGGTATCAGTGATCGTTTTCTCATTAGTGTTCATGCGATCTTTCCGATCGTGGTCAGTGGTGTCGTCACCACGATCGGTGGTCTGATCGGTGTACAGCTGACTAGCGGATCGATTCTTCAGGTATTAGTGTCATCGGTCGGTTTGTCAGTCCTGACAGTTGCTTCCATACTCATGAGCGCATTGAAAGGTCCGATGCCGGTCCAATTCCTCACGTCGGTTCCTTCGCCGATGGGGGATCCGATGGTGCTGACGAGAGCGATGTGGGCCCTCGACGGTTTACTTACAGCAATAGCGGCAGGTATGGCTGTAGCAGCGCTGCCGACGGCTCCTGCTCTGACGGTCGTAGTCGCAGGTATTCCCTTGGTCCTCATTTTGCGTCGATGGCGCTATCGCGGTTAATGTCCCAGATCTAGCGTCGCATGAATGGTTGCCGGTCTCCTTAAATCGTGACTTCAATGCGCCGCTGACCCGTGCGAGGAAAACTCAGCGCATGTTTGTCCGCAATTCATATCGGAGCGTCATGCTGGGATGCATGGTCACCATTGGCACTTGGAATCTCGAGAACCTTTTCCGGCCAGGAGAAGGTTCAGGACCCGACAGTTCGACAGAGTATGAGAAGAAACTCGAATCTCTGGCCGAGACGATCACGAATCTCGGTCCAGACGTACTTGCGGTTCAGGAGGTCGGTGACCCCGCGGCGCTCGAAGATCTTGCGGGCAAGCTTCAGAGGACTTGGCGTACCGTGCTTGCGGATCCGGACGGACGCGGAATCCGCGTCGGGTTCCTTTCCCGGTCGGCGGTTACGAAGGTCGAGGAGATCGTCGACTTTCCAGAGGGATTTTCACCAGTCCAGATCAACGACAAGGGCGAAACCATCGAGCAGATGGGCCGACTGGTGCTCAAGGTGCGAGTTCGCAAGGATGGAGCGATGTTTGACATTGTCTCGGTTCACTTGAAGTCGAAGCTCTTGTCATATCCTGGCGGCCGGTTCTCACCTCGCGACGAGGGTGAACGCACTCGCTACTCCGTCTACGCTTTGCATCGCGGAGCAGCAGAGGCGATCACCAAGCCGGGATGGATCGACGAAGATCCGCCGAGAAGGTCTGGGAGCCAGAGCATCGTTCTTTGTGGCAACACATCCGCGCGGCATAGAACCGTGAGGGAGCCGGACAGGCGGGGTTGTATTAAACGTGAGCTCAGTTGGAGGACTTTCAAATCAGGTCCGTCGCCGGTCAGCTTTGAGACCTCGTAGAATTTCAGCTGCTCAAGCTGGGTCGTCGAGGCGGTAGCGCTTTGGCCGCGGTTGAATGGAGGGCAATTCGTAAGATGACCGGACCGCACCGTCTTGGATGGACCGGCTTGTGGGGTTGCTGACACGTATGTTTCTCATTTCCAATCGTGGGTGGACTTTGGTTGCATTCGGCTTTTGCCCAGCGAAAATGTTTACTGTCCCACATGCCTAGAGGACGTGGATCCTGCACAGCTCCTGAGTGGATCGAGTGAGTGCTACATATAACCTGTTCCAGCCGCGAGGTTCTGCTGCGATGCCGGCAGGATCGATAACGATAGTCGCGTCCCATTCCAGGCCCTTCGATTGAGTGGCCGTGATCACTGGAATACCGTCCAGTGCAAGCTGCAGTGCGGGGACCCGTGGTGCGGCGGCGATGACGCCGACCGTGCCACCAGCCCAACGTTCGGTGAGTTCTTTGAACGCGCGTGAGATTTCGGTGACCAGTTGAGATTCGTTGGCGCTGCGTTCCCAGGGTTCGATTCCGGAAAAGCGCACAGCGTTCGGTGGTTCGTTGACGCTGCCGGCATTTTGGAGGATGGGGCCGGTAAGGGCCATGGCTTCTGCAGGAGTACGATATCCGATCGTGAGCTTTGCTTGAGTCCAGCGTTCACCGAAGACTGCGTCGACGGCCTGAGCCCATGTCGTGTGCTGATGTGGCGTTTCCGCCTGGTCGATGTCGCCGACTGCGGTGATGGACAATTGTGGAGTTCGGCGGGCAACCATGTGCCACTGCATTTCAGACAACTCTTGGGCTTCGTCGACGATTACATGTCCGTAAATCCAGTCCCGGCGTGACGCGGCCCGTTCGGAGAGGAACGTCTCAGAATTGGGGTGGACGGTCGTGTCGCCGAGCAAGTGCGAAATTGCATCGAGCAGGGGAATATCACTGCTCGTCCATCCGCCCTTCGTTGTAATGACTGCTTGTCGCTCGGCATCGTTCAGCTCCGGAACGAACTTCTGAAGCATGGCTTCGTCGCCCATCAGCCGGCCTAGTTCTTCGTTCGGGTCCAAGATGGGCCAGAAGTCCGCGAGGACGGCGGCAACTCGGGGGTTTTCTGCGATGTCTTCGCGAAGTTTGTCGAGTTCTTCGTCTGTGAGTATGCCGTCGGCCTCGCTGCCCTCATTGCCGCCGTCCACCTCCTGGAAGTTGACTCGGGCGTGCACGACATCCTCGAGGCCTTCGTCGATTCGCGCGAAAGCATCCTCGAGACGCTCGGCGATAGCGTGGGCAAGCCGGTCGTGCATCTGCTCATGGAACCACCTCCGCGCGGCGTGGTAGCTCCGACCAGAGATAGCAGTGGTGATGAGGCGTTCCACCATGGACGAGGAGATCTCGTATCGTTCCCCTTCCCAGTCGAGGGCAACCGGAGCACTTTCGGGGGTTTGGGCGACGGCGTACCGAGACAGGGCTGACTGCCACAGGGCGCGACCCTTGATGGCCTCTGTCAGGCGCGGCTCTTCCACCGTGACAGTGACTCCAGGCAGGAGCGTGTCCGGGGTTGCCGCGACAATAGCTGTCTCACCCAAGGCGGGGAGAACCTGGGAGATGTAGTCCAGGAAGCGACGAGATGGCCCGAGGGTCAATACGCCTCGCGTGGCCAGTTGAGGATTCGCGAAGAGCAAGTACGCCGCGCGGTGGAGCGCAACAACGGTCTTTCCCGTGCCAGGACCGCCCTGCACCACGAGGGGCCCATGCGCGGTGGCGCGCACGATCTCATCTTGTTCACGCTGCAAAGTGGCCGCGGCGCTGGACATCTCACCCGTGCGTCGCTGCGAGAGTGCACTGAACAGCGCGCCTTCACCAACCAGTCCGCTAGCACTATTGCCATCGAGAGGTTCGTCGTCCACTCCCACAACAGTGTCACCCGTAGTGCGGATATGTCTTCGGTGAGCGTGCCCCAGTGGTTCGACGGGCGTTGCCATGTAGAACGGCCGCGCGGCAGGTGCGCGCCAATCGATGACCATCGGATCAGCACCATCCGCCGCGTCTGAAACACCAACTCGACCGATCCTGAGAGGAGTTCCCTCAAGAGAGTCGAGACGCCCGAAAATCAGCCCATTCTCGGCGTGTGTCAGCTCTGTGCGTTGCCGGTTCATACCTTGATGGCGGGCATGGGAAACCGCATCGTCGACTGAGGTGGACAGCTCGGCATTCAAATACTGGAGGATTTCTGCACGACGCTCCAGCGTCGCGTTGAGGTAGTCCTGCTCTTCAGTGATAGCGGCTTGGCGTGTATCCAGCGGCGAGGCGATCTCTTTCGGCACCAGTTCTCCTTCGAGTGATCTTGCCCATAGGATGACTGCATAATGGCGGAATGGGTGGCGGAATTTGGGACCGCCGAATGGGCAAGATCACTAGTAAATCACTAGTACTAGGAAAAGCAAAGTACTAGTGATTAGCTAGCAGATGACTTTAAGAAAAGCTATGCTTGGGGCATGTCGAATCGAGCGGGTTTAGCGAGTGCCGTCCGGGACTCCGGTCTACCGTCGGCATTCGGCATTCTTGGCAAGAAATGGAACGGGCAAATTCTTGCCGCCCTGTGTGAGGGGCCGATGAAGTACTCAGATCTGCGCCGTTCGGTTGGCCCGATTACGGACTCCGTCCTCTCAGATCGACTCGGCGACCTTGCCAATGCAGGACTCATCGAGCGCGCACAAGCCTCCATGCGACCGAGTCACATCACATATGCACTGTCTCCGCAGGGTGACGCGATCCAGCCAATTCTCGATGATCTCGCAGTCTGGGCTGCTACAAACCTTTAGATCCAGATATCCAGCAATTAGCGCATCCAGAATGCTGCTATGACGACCGATTCTCACCCAGAGCTCACCACGGAACGTTTCCCAAAGCCGATCGACTGACGCGCAATGGTACTGTTGAGCACTGCGAGAACACTGCCACGTACCGTTGCGGGACGATCAAAGCGGCCGACTTTCGGCTTTGGCGCCACCGCTGTCCGTTCATCAATTTTCGCTGAAGGTGTCCTGAGCCATTTACCGATGCCGCAGAAATCGATCCCGTTGGCCTCTCCGCGAAGCTGCTCTCAAATCGTATCGTGAATGACTTTGCCCCACTACAAGTTCTGGGTTGGTTCTGTCATTTCGAGGAGTCGCTCACGAGCGGATTTGAGCTCGGTTGCCGTGAGGTATGGAGTATCTGTGGCTGTCGCGAGTCCTTCGGCAGCGAATCGCAGCATCAACGAGGTGGCTGGTTCGATTCCATCGGCGGCGAAGGCTTCTCGCCAGGCGTGGGCATCTTTCTCAAGGAACTTTTGTACAGGTCGTTCACCCCCGATGACCAGAATCAGGAAGGTGGGCGAACAGATCTCCCACATCACGTCGCTGTTGGAGGTCAGGGCTCTGATATAGCCGCGCAATAACTTGCCCGGTCGATTCTCTGACAAGTCCACATGGGCATGTACTTCATTCCAGAAGCGTTGTGCCCCGTCGGAGAGGATCGCGTCTTCTAAAGCGCTGCGGCTTGTGAAATGGTGGGTGAGCGCGCCTTTGGATACACCAGCTCGAGCTGCGATGTCCGCCAAACTGACTCCTGCACCATGTTCAGCGATGAGTTGGGTGGCGGCATCGATGAGTGCCTTGCGAGTGCGTTCTTTGTCACGGGTGGCAGTGTGTTCAGTGTCCTGCATGGGAATCGTCCTTGCCAGTTGTGGATGGGATCAGACGCCAGGCAATGAACGCCGCGACTACCAGCAGTACTGCCGCGACGAACGCGGTAATCTGCATCCCGTGGGTGAAAGCATCTTGAGCGATGGATAATAGTTCGGCATCTTTTGTGCCCAGCGTACTGGCCGTGCTGGCCAGCGAGTCTTGCATCGAAGCAGAGACATCCGGGGGTGTCCCTGCAGGTACATGCAGACTCGCACGATAAATTGCGGTTTGGATGGATCCAAGCACCCCAATGCCCAGTGCGATGCCCAACTCGTAGGCTGTTTCGGCGATAGAGGCCGCGGCGCCAGCACGCACTGGCGGGGCTGCGGACACTACGGCATCCGTGGACAACGTCATCGACAACCCTGTACCAAGACCGATGACTCCCAGGGAGATCCCCATTCCAACGTAGCTTGGCATACTTTCGCTCAGCCCCAGGGTGGCCAACCCAATCGCTCCGATCAATAAACCAGCAGCAATAGCGCGACCCAAACCCAGTCGGGATAGGACAAACCCCACGATTGCGATGACGGCCACTGAGGCGATGGTCGCGGGCATTTCGGCCATGCCTGCCCAGAATGGTGAATAGCCGCGTACCAGCTGCAAATACTGGGAGAAAAAGAACAACAACCCGAAGAACGCGAAGATCGACAGTGTGTTCGACGCCACGGCTCCATTAAACGCCGGAATTCGGAAGAGACTGATGTCAACCAATGGTGTTTGCAGCCGGCGCTGGCGACGCACGAACAACCACCCCGACAGGGCCCCGATCAGTAAAGAAGCCAGTACTGACCAGTCCAGTCCTTGGCCGATCGCATGTTTGATGGCATAGACCACCGGCACAATGGCCAGCACCGAAAGCACCGCGGACAACAGGTCGATCCGCCCGGCATGCGGATTCTTAGACTCCGGTAGCAACCAGATACCCAACACAACAACGAGCCCGATCACGGGCACGTTGATCAGGAATACCGACCCCCACCAGAAGGATTCCAGCAACGCACCGCCGACCAGCGGCCCCACTACGCCGCCGGCCATGGCCCCGGCCGACCAGAAAGCGATGGCCTTGGTCCGCTGGATTGAGTCATGAAAGAGATTGCGAATGATCGACAATGTCGAGGGCATGATGGTGGCGCCAGCGATGCCCAACAACGCCCGGGCAGCGATCAGTACTTCCGCAGACGGTGCGAAAGCAGCCAGAACCGAAGCCAAACCAAACGCCATACTGCCGATCAACAACAGCCGCTTGCGCCCGACCCTGTCAGCCACGTTACCCATGGTCACGAGGAGACCTGCTAGTACAAACGAATAGATGTCGCCGACCCACAGGATCTGCGTAGCGGTCGGCGCGAGGTCGGCGGTGAGCGCGGGCACCGCCATATAGAGAACTGTGCCGTCGATGGCCAGCAGTATGACGGCGAGGATGAGCACGACGAGCGAGAGCCATTCCTTGGCACCGGCTCTAGGTGGAGTGATAGATGGGGTGTTCACGTAAATCAGCCTAACAGACCATATGGTTTGTTAGTAAGTCCGATTGGCTTGTTACTAACAGGTGCCAACATTAATGTGTGGGTGGAGGAGTTGGGGCGACTTCTTTCCCGGTCAAAGGACGCCACTGTTTGGTGGTCACGGACCGATGATCAGGGTCAAAGGCGTTTGTTTTTCGGTGAGGGAACGTTGTGCGGGTCGCCACAGTTGCAAATGTGCCACTGTCGACATCGACTGCACTGTAAACGGTGTACGTCCTCGCAGGGCTCACTCCAGAATTTGACGGCAGCACGGTCGCCTTTGCTCAGTGGTTGCGCAGGGCCGCGAAGACCAAGTCATTTAAGGTTCTAACTCACACTTTTGCCTGCGAATGGCGATGCCGCCATTCTGCGGCGAACGAACACCGTTACCTGTCAGCCAACGCCACGGTTCGGCGTAGCTTAGTCGGTCGTGGCCGCGGCCAGATCGGCGGTGACTGTTGGCGAGCCCGGTCACGGGTGGCGACGAGGCCCTCCACACGGGCAGTGATCGCCCGATAAGCGTGAGCGGCCTGTTGGGATTCCCGTTTCCTCGCCGTCGCCTCCTGGCGGAAAAATTCTGCCCCCTTGGTTGCGACCAACTTCCGAGCGCTAGCGAGACGGGCTTCCTTTTGGGGTGACGTCGGCACAGTCTTCGTCGAACTGTTCCGAGTAGGCGACTGCATTCGGCGAGCAGGAACTGTCGTGACCTGGCATTTTAGGCCTGCTGCTCTCACTGCTTGAGAAAAACAAGACTTATATTCCGAAGTTCCTGTCCCTAAACTTCGAATCGTGGCCGAGAAGGCACGGCCAGAGGGCACCGTGGACGAAGGTGCAGTTGCGCCCAGATCAGGATGGTCGGCGGTGGCGTCTATTCCTCGAGTCGCAGACATTATCAATACCTCGTTTCGGCGAGAAATAAGGAAGGCACGATCGAATGACAGTTCAGAATATCGGGGAGACGGCAATGGAGTGTTTGCGTAGTCTGGAAGAGTACGACTTCGAACGTATGCGGGCCCTGTGTACAGAGACGGCAACTATGTGGCACAACGACGGTCGCGGAGACCAGTCGGTTGACGAGAAGATCGAACAGCTCAGACCACTTGTCGCGGCCGTCGATTCGTTACGCTACGACGTTATCCGACAGTTTCAGAAGCCGGACGAGGTCCTTCAACAACAGGTGCTCCACCTGGCGATGGCTGACGGCTCTCGCAGCGACGTAATGGCGACGATGTACTTTCGGTTCAAAAATGGACTGATCGACAGAATTGAGGAGTCTGCCTACCAGCCACCAGACGTGAACAACCCGGCTACTAACAAGAGCACGTGAAGTTGGACCTTCTTGATTTGAAGCCCTATTTCTGACCGCCCGGGTTCGTGTCCTGCTAAGCGTTCAGGATATGAAACATCCATGTTGAAATTTACAGCGCCTGCGCTGATGGGGTAGAAGCTCAACTTCTGGGAAATGTTGTTCCGGTGCAAGGCTGGATGACTGGGCTTCGGCCCGTTGGTTTGTATATGACACTTGATTGAATACGAGGTTGACATGATTGAAGGGTATATATCTGTGCCGGGAGGAGACGTCTGGTATCGCAGGATGGGTAGTGGTGGTGTGCCGCTGGTACTCGTTCATGGTGGACCGGGCTATCCAAGTGATCCATTGTTCGAGGCCTTCGAGCCACTCGCGCGGGAACGCGAAATAATCTGGTACGACCAACTTGGAGTCGGACGTTCTGATCCGATCAACGACACGTCTTTATTGACTGTGGATCGTTTCCTTGACGAACTCGGCGCCGTTATTGAAGGTCTCGGTCTTGACCGTCCGCACGTTTATGGGCACTCGTGGGGTGCGATGCTTGGCCTCCAATATGCCGCCGAGCGGGCGCCCAACTGGACAAGTCTGATTAGTGCCAACGGTGTGGCGAGCATACCTCGGTTCCAAAAGGAAGCCCGAGAATTGATGGCCAAACTTCCAGGCAACGTGCTTGACCGCACATATGGCCGTGAGCTCCGGGGACAGACCGACGATCCCGACTATTGGCTAGCCCAAGAAGAGTACCTACGGGCGTGCGTGGTACGGACCTCTCCCGTAAACCTCGACTCGGATCGCATGAGCATGCTCACGTTCCGGACGATGATTGGACAGTCTGACTACCATGTCACAGGTACTCTTACGGAATGGGATATCTTCGAGAGTTTGGAACGGATTCGGGTTCCTACATTGGTTCTCGGTGGGGAGTTTGACGAATGCGTACCTGTGCACCTCGCAGACATTGCAAGTAAAATTTCTGATTCCCAACACATCACCCAGACCGGCGTCGCGCATATGGGATATCTCGAGTCGGAGCCGCTTCGCAGCGAGTACATTGCAATAATCCGGAACTATCTGACTCGTATCGAAGCTCGTCCGTAACCACGAACCACAGCTGGGGCGAGGTGAGCAGCGTTTCATCATCACCGGGCTTGGTGATATTCCGGGCCCGTCGGGCAGTCTTGATGCGCTCTTCCCGAAGCGAACCTGGGCCTGAGCACCGGTGACGTGAGTGTGACCAGTGATGGTGCCGCATGTGACGCTGGCCTCATTGTCAAGAGCATCGCCACGTGGATATCTGCAGACGCTAACCTCTTCAGTGGGGAGATCGGAGTCTCTTACATCATGACAAACCGCACCCATCAATTTGGGGCCCGTAACTACGCCGAGACCTCAGTTGCCTCATTCGCCCACGCGTTCAAAGCCACAAGACGGCGGGGAGCCGGCGCGCCGAGAGCCCCACCACCATTAGAGCCGCCGCGCAGCGCTGCGATCCGTGGGCGCTGAAAGGTAATATCGGTGGCGCTTAACTGCAATAGTCGTTGGCACTCAACACGCGGCAAAGATTCTCGGCGTCGCACTGCAGGTCCTCGTCAATCTCAGCGATAGCGGCCAAATTCCTTCCCACGGTCGCTTCGCTCACCGACGGGTTACCCTCCTCGATGTTCTGGCGTATCGAGACGAGCGGAAAGCGTGGCAATACCGAGCACTTGAGGCCCTGGGACAATACGGCGACGAGATGGAAGAGAGCCCTGGCCTCGCAGTTGCGCGGATGAAGGAAGCTTGAAAGATCGTCGCGCACAAGCGTCGAGCCCAGGAAGAGATCCCCGCAACCGAGGACGCCTGACTGTAAGGTTTCAGCCCCAAGTTGTTCTCTTGGCCGACGAGCCATGTCAGGGGCTGCGGCTAGTGTTGGCCTAACTGGCGAGTTTGAGAGGGGCACGATGGTACAGACAAATGCTCATGATGTAGCAAACTACATCCTCAAGAAGACCGGGCGAATCCAGGCGATCAAGCTCCAGAAGCTCTGTTATCTTGCGCAGGGGTGGAGCCTGGCATGGCTTCGGGGACCTCTCTTCAACGATGAGATCCGTGCATGGCGTTATGGCCCCGTTGTCTACTCTCTCTATCAGGAGCATCGTGGATTGCACTATCTCGAGGAATGGACCCACGGGAATCCTGACGACTCCCATCTGAGTGCCGATCAGAAGAAAATTATTGATGCAGTGATTCAGCAGAATGCGCACAAGGGTGGGCTCGACCTGGTGTGTGAGACTCGCTCCCACGAGATATGGAAGACCAAGTTCGAAGAGGCAGAGCCGAGTCGGCGCGGTTATGAGGTCCTCACGGTCGAAGATATCCGAAAGGAATTCGACCGGCTCGACGACGAGCTCATGAAGGCCACGAGCTAAGCGCTCTTAGACGCAGAGCCCGACACGGATTGATCAATCTGTGTCGGGCTCAACGTATAACTTGCGAAGGATTCGGTAGACGCGGGAGTTGGCGACGGTCTACGATGGGTAAAACGCAAGAAACGAAAATCGAGAATCGAGACATCATGAGCACGAGTGCAGCAGCGCAGGACACCTTCTACGTGCCAGGGGACCAGGGCACAGGTGAGGTTTACGACTTCATCGAAGCTCACGCAGCGAAGACTGGCTCTCGGCCTGAACCTCGCTTCTACCTCTCGGGACCAGACGCAGGAGATCAGGTAGAGCTGCCGCATGAGATCTACGAGATCCTGGTCAAAGCTGTGGACGCAATGCGATCGGGCATGGCAGTCACCATCACTCCCAACTCTCTAACGATGACAACGCAGCAGGCGGCCGAGATTCTCGGAGTCACGCGCCCAACGCTCGTGAAGCTACTCGACGAGGGCAGGATCCCCTTTGAGAAGCCCAATACACACCGCCGCGTTCGCTTGGCGGATGTCCTCGAATACAAAGAGCAGCGGAAGGCTGAGCAGCACGAGGCAATCGCTGAAATGAGTGACTACACCGACGACGAAGAAAGCCGGGAGCAGGCGCTGGCGCGGATGAAGAAAGCTCGAAAGATCGTCGCAAATCGGCGCCACCAAGCTCACGGGTCGATGACGATTGATCCTGAATCTGGAACGGATTCCACGTTGTAACCTGCCATGTCTGCAACGATCGTGTTTGCAGAGGCTGATTCGCTGTCGAGGATGTCGCCGAGCTCATGTTCGCCCTCGCTGCCAAACATGAAGAGGCATTGAGGGTCGCGCCCGGCGCCGCATCGTGAGCGGGTGCGAATACCGCCCATTCCGGCTCTGTCGAAAGTGTGGGCCCAACGGCGAGTGATTGTGTAGGTGGGGTCCATCGGCGCAGATGCGTCTGCGGCCAACACCCCGAAAGACGCCGCTGCTTCGTGAAGAAAGTCGGCGGCGCTCAGTTGGGGTATTTCAAGACATGAGACTTCCACGCCAGTCAGCGCGGTCTCTGGGATTTCACGGCTGCCAAGTAGGACTGGACCGAGTCTCTCCCTGAGTGCTGTCGTCGAGGACGATCCGAGATTTAATGTGCCTCTCGGGCTGAAGAGATTGAACCGTCCAACGCTGCTGGAAAACCACCAAGGAGACTGCTCTCCCTGGTGGGCCCGATACCACCGCAGCCGATCCTTATGCTCGAAGGTTGGGAATTCAGAGTAATCCACGTCGAGATCGGGTAGTGACAAAGAGCTTTCTGCTCGTTCCTGACTCATGCAGATTCAGTCCGCCAGGAAGCGGCGTCATCCGCCGCCTGCATTAGCAGCCGGCGTCGAGCGTCTGCACCGTCACCGACTACTTCCACCGCGGTCCTGCCGTCAAAGGAGTTCATCGGCGCAGTGAGCCAATAGGCCACAGTCCATGGGTCGGCACCAGAGTTAAGGAGTGTTTCTATCACAGGAACTAAGTTGGATCGAACACCAGTGGCAGTGAACTGGAAGGCAGGGAAGACCTTCACCCCATCGGATGTAGTCACACGCAGGAGCCTGTTTCTCCGTGCTCGTTCTGACACAGCCTGCCTACTGACACCGAGCAGTCTCTCAACTCGTCCAGACGTGTAAAACGGGCCAATGCGATCATTGACTCGGCCAGCCGATTGGAAGGCATCGCGCATCGCATGGATCTTCACTTCGACCGCTGCCTCGGAGTAGTCTGAGGTTTCGTCAGATTCGATGAGATCGTCGACCATTTTGACTGCTCGACGCTTGAGAGCCTTGCGATAGCGGTCTTTCGTGTTCACGGCGATCAGCCTCCAGGCCTTAGTAGTTTCAACACCCATTATCTCGGATCTTGTCAAGCCTTGTCAAAAGAGTTTGGTGTCAGGTGGCTGGTATCCAACGAGACCGATCACTCAGCCTTTTCATCGAGCTTTGCAAGCATTTGCCCTTGATGTGTGTGGCCGATGGTTTCGTAGCCGACAACGGTGACAAACGGGGCCGCCATGATCAGTAACAGGCATACCGACATTGGTGCTCCGAGGGCTGCCATACCGACTGTCGCGGCGAGAATCGCCAGCGTGGTGCCTAAGAGAACGGCGTGAAACGTGCCTCCGGAGAAGAACAATAATGTGTGGAGGATGTAGACCATCGCTACATACAAGGCAACGGGCGCAGCCACAGCCAACACCACAGTCGTCTCGTTGAGTGCACTGTCGTGTTCAAGATATAGCCCAGCGACATGCAATCCGGCCCCGACACCGGCAGTACCGATGAATAGCGGAATGTGGCCGTACCCAAACAAGTACCCACGACGCTTGCGATGCTGGAGTACTTCTCCGAACGGGGTGGCGAAATAGACCCACCACATTCCAAAGGTCAGTCCCACACCGGCGATGACGACGGCAACCGTGTTGGTCGTCCAGGTCAGGCCGTCGGCGCCGCCAAGCAGCCCCGACGACGAAGCCACAGTCCCCACGACGCTCTCTCCTAGCGTGATGATCGCAAACAGGCTGAATCGCTCCGCCATGTGATGAGGGTGCCATGGGATACCATCGGCTGCACCCTGCGTGATCATGGGCAGGAGCAGCTCGAAGACTCCTATCATGAGGAAGAGTGGCACCATGACGAGAGTCGGCAGACCTGAGAACGACAGACCAACCCATGCGACCTGGATGAACACGGTCCACCTAATGTGGGAGTGGGCGACTTTGCGGTACTGCGGCGCGGATCGGGCCACCCGCCACCACTGGAAGACGATGGCAATACGCATCACCACATAGCCGATCACCATCAGGCGCAGGTCGAGGTGATGACCCTCCTCGACCGACCGGTACATTGCTGGCAATCCGAGCGCAAAGACTACGACGCCCATCATCTGGACCATAGTCAGAATCCGGTACAGCCAATCGTCGGTATCGAAGGCCGACCCGAACCAGCTGAAGTTGATCCAGGCGATACAGATGGCGAATGAGGCGAGGACGAACGCTCCGATTGCAGAAGCCACATGCCCTGCACTGGTCATTTCGGCCAACTGCGATGCAGATGTGCTGATGGCGACGACGAATGTTAGATCTAAGAGCAGTTCGAGTGGGGAAGCCACCCGTCCTTTTTCGCGTGGATCTCTTCCCACCATAGGGCTCAATCCATGGGCTATGCGGCCTGTCGGCGGCTGCCCTGGTTCTGTGTTGCTCAATTTTCCTCGAAACATTGTTGCTCGTTGGGGGCGGTCAATTGTCCGATCCTGAGGGATAGAGGCTGGACTGAAGAGGCGCGTAGTGCGGGACCTTGTGCGTCGATTGCCAGCCCCTCGGGTCGTGAACCTGCATCAGGAGCATGGAGCGGGCTCGGGATCTAACCTTCGCCGCAGAGCTCCGTGATCTGGTCGACGGCGCCCTGGACTGCGTCGGTGAGTCTGTCCTGGGCATCCTGGACCTGATAGAGCTCTCGCACCGTTCCGCTACCGCCGAGTGCGAACTTCGAAGGATCGAACTCGCTTAGTTCGTCCTCGGCCTTTTGCAAGATCTCGCCGAAGTTCTCGAGCTCTCCGACAAGGTCTTCATTGTTCACGTCCTCGCCCACCTTCGCAATGATGTCGTGTGTGGTGACGAAGTACTCCGACACTCCGGCGTCGTCACCCCTGAGGATGGACGCGACAGCTTCCCGAACGCTGGTCTTAGCGTTGACGTTCAGTGCGCGCTCCTTGTCCATCACGACCTGGCAGGCAGCCTTAGTGCTCTGGCCCTGGGCGCATGCCGACAACGCGGCACTCACCCCGACCACCAGGAATAACCCGCTGAGGCGGTGCAGTCGTCTCTTCATATGCGAGTTTCCTCATCTCTGTATATCGTCAGCCGCCCCAATTTCGCGCTGCACGGACATGGCTGCTCTTATTCTGGTTTGCTCAATTTCCTCGAAACGCCGATGCTCAACGACGCGTCTCGATGTCAGGTTCTGAGGGATGGAGGCGCGCCCGAAGAAGTACCGTGATCGGGGCCTTGAGTGATCGTTGAGGCCCCCTGCGCTTGTGCGAATTGCCGATTGAGTTAGCGCACACTCCGTGTCGTTCTATGCTCGTGTAACGATGGGCAGTGCAGCGATGATGGTGAGATGTCATGTTGGCGACATCAGGGTATGTACTGTGGTGGGTTCGGGTCTATGTATTCCTCTTCGAACTGAAAGTCGTTCATGACGCCCTGCTGATCGATAAAGAGACTGGCTTCGGGGCCGTTCTCCAACCCTTGACCACCCGGCAGCGGGTCCTCACAGGAAACCGTCACAGACACCATTTCGTCGTTGGCTTTCACCGTGTCAGGATCGGGCTTGCACTTCGATTTTTCGCCGACAACTCCATTTCCGATGTCTTCGAGATAGTTGCTCCCCGACATATCATGAGGCGGGATCGCCTCTGCCACTTCGTCAGAATGACCATTTGTGAAGTTCTCGACTGCCCAATATAAGGCCTGCCGATGGTCCTCGGGCATCTTCCCGGCACCTCCGCACGCTGTCAGAGCTGCCAGCATTAGTGCTGTCGCGGTCAGAGCTACAGGTCTCGTGTACTTCATCATTTGTCCTTTGTCGCAGGTCGACCGTCACACAGCCTCTCTAGGCACATGATAAGACGGGAAGTTGTTAGGTCTATGGTGACTACAGACTGACTACGCTCGGTTGTTCAATAGTCAACAGTGCTTGTTTGTCGGCGCGAAATCACGTAATAAGTGTTGGGATAACCCTCATGCCCGAGTTTTACGTCGGACCCACAATCCTTCGGCATCCTGTTTGGTGCTGACCTGCGCATATGTGCGACAACGACGATTCGCCGCACCCATGCGTGCCGGGTGCGGCGAATCCTGATATTGGTGGCAACTGTGCCATGACGAATGCCAAGATGATTCCTCCCATGTAATCTCTTGATTTCGCCAATTTATCACGGCTTTGGGTTCAAATCTTCGGTGGCATATCTCCTACATCTGGTGTCATTGATGAACGGGCGGGACGACCCACGACCGGAGATTCCGGCTTGAAAGGTTCCCGCCGCGGCTCTGCCGGCCGAGGTGGCTGGGGTGTTGGAATCGGCTCAGCTCGCGGTTCCGGCTGGGGTTCAGGGACCGGCTGCGAATCCGGCTGGGGTTCAGGGACCGGCTGCGAATCCGGCTGGATCGGTTGCGGCTGGGCCACCGGCTGTTGGGGCTGGACCGGCTGAGTTGGGCCAGCGGGCGGACCGTTGACGTTTGGGGCTCCACCCGACATTGCCTCACCGGTCGTTGGAATGTCCGCATATGGATCGTCGAAGTACTTACCTTCCTGTGCATCGATGAACTGGTCTTCGGCGAACTGGTCTGGACGAGTGTTCTCCGACGCCCGCGGATCCATCTGGTGATCGCGATTTCCGCCCGCGTTAACCTCGTTGATGTTGACCGGTCCAGGCATATCACTATTGATGACCCCAGCTGAGGCCTGCTGGGCCATGCTGGCCATAGTCATGCCGGCATCAGCTTTAGCCGCCGACGCCTGCTGCCCGGCGATTGCGGCACTGCCTGCGGTGTTCATCAAATGCGACTTCATTTCCTTGTGAGAGTCGACAGCGGCTCGACGATCTCGGCGAATGGCCTGACCTTCTTTGAACTTTTGCAGTCCTGAAGACTCGCGGGCCTTCAGCGCGTCCTTGGCATCGGACTTCGCTCCGGCGATGCCTCTGCTGGCATCCTCCTTGGCGTAGTTCTTGAGCATAGTCTCGCGTTGCTTGGCATCCTTTCGCTCGAACTGCCGGGCACGTTTGGTTTCCTGACGCATCGCCTTGTTGTTTGCATTAGCCTCCTTGCGAGCCGTCTCGTCGCCCTCTCGCTTGGACTTGGCCTCACCAAATGACATCGGAGTACGTGGAGGCAGCAGAGTGTCATCGATGCTCGCATTCGCGGCATCGTTGGGCCCGCGAGTCCCATCTGCTCCGGCGCCAAGACCACGAGCACCAGCGCCGGCCACTGCGGGGGTCTTCGGGCCCGACAGACCCTTGGGATCCATTCCATCTTCGCCATCGAGACCGCGGTTGCTGTTGGGAATGTCGCCAGAGCCCTTGTCACCACCCGACCCCAGTCCGGAAAGCGGGTTGCGACCACCAGGGCCGCCCTTCCCACCTCCTTCGCCGCCACCGGTCAAGGCATTCGCTCCCTCTCCGAAGGCTTCGCCGGTTGGCTTGCCACCTGCCCACGCCATCGCGCCAGACGGCGTGAACGGAGACGGTTTCTTGAACCACTTCTTGAACATGATGTGCAAGACCACAATGGCTAGGATCGGAGCAAAACCGGTCCACAGCATCGCCGCCAAAGATCCGCGTCCCAAAAGCTCGAGTCCGCCTGCCGTGAGTACCGAGGCAATCATGGTCACCACAATGAAGATCAGCGAGGCGAAGACAGACACAATCGTGGCCCCGACGAACGTCAACGCGGTCTCTTTGACTGCCGAAGCAATCGCAAACGGCAGGACATCCTTGATGATGGCTGCAATCAAGGCAATGAGTGCGACGACGAGCATAACCTTTGCCCCGAGGATGAGGACCGAGATGAGTCCGAATGCGAACATGGTCAAGGTCGCTGCCAGCAGGTAGAAGAGCGTCATGGTCTGGAATCCACCGCGGTCATAACCCATAAAGCGCTGGACGAAGCTGTTCACACCAGGGTCGGCGCCGAACTGTTCTGAGATACTTTTTTGACCTTCGGTGGAAGGTGTAATCGCTTCCGGTAGCGATTTGTCACTCGCAGCCTTGTTATACCAGTCGTCACAATTAATGTGCTTTGCGTCCTTACCCAGAGCCCGCTTCCATGCAGCACTGAGTGACCAGTTGTCATCCTCGTCGAGGGTGCACGCAGCCCACATGAACTGGCTTGTCGAGCGCTCCTGCGGGTCGGGGTAGCTCCCCCACGGCGACAAGCTGGTGGGCTTTAGATCGTGGTCTTCCAGCGGGGCGAGGTATCGCTCATTGGCTGGAATATTCCCGAGGTCGTCGAGGAGTCGGCAGTAGGTTCGAGACTCGTACGTGTCCATGTCTGTACCGTATTGCGAGGTCATCCACGCCATGAGACCCGTGTTTTCCCACATCGCCGAGATCGTCTGAGCCGTCGAGGCGTTGCCACCGGCCTTCTTGGCATAGTGCTTGTAGGCATCCTGCATGGACTGTCGCTGGGCCCAGCACGAGTTGACCTTCTCGTGGTAACCGTCCTCGGAGTTGGGATGGAAGGGTTCGAGCGTCTCTGTGACCAATCCTTGCACTGGGTCAGCCAGCGTCTCGACGGATGTGGTCAGGGTCTTGCCCACCCACCACGGGGAGCCGGTGCCAGGTTTCGCGTCATTCGTCTTCCCATCCTTGACTGTGTCTTGAGCTCCGGAGGTGAGGACGACGAAGACGACGACGAGGATGAGGGGCTTGAGCAGGAGGGAAAACAAGCTCACACCCGCCCCACCGCGCCGGTAGTAGCGCCAGGCGGCGATGACGATGGCGGCAACGACGGTGAGGCCGACGAAGCCGTTGAGGAGCATTTCTCCGATCTTGGCGAACGACAGGTCGACGTAGTATCCGGCAACGTCGAGGAAATCGAAGTCTGAGGCGGTGCGGGCCAACGTGGTCGTCATCGAGAATTCGCCGTTGCCCACAGCCATCACACCGCCGTTGATGATGGCGTGCGAGTTTGCTTGGGCGTTCGACATCTGGTTGCCGGCAACGTTGTTGAAGATGGTCGTGGTGGCGTTGTCCCAGCGGTAGAGAGGCAAGAGACGTGAGCTCCACGTCTGGGAGCCCAGCTTTTCCTTGTTGGACGTGTCTGAGAAGAACTGGTGCCATGGTTCGGTCCACGATTTCTTACCGACAGTCTTCACACACCCTGGATCATCGACAATGCCTTCTTTGTGATCCTTGAGGTCGGGCTCAGCGAAGCAGTTCTCGTACCAGCCTCCCTTTGTCGGGTCATCTTTGTCATCACCGGCTGCCAGGATGAAGTCGCTGGAGGCCTGAATCGAGGTCCGGTGGCCCGAGGTGTCAGCGAGGTCTCCTCCGATCCAGTCTTCAGGTGTATCAGCCGAGGGTGCGGCACCGATGATGAATGAGAGCAGAACGGCCCCGAGCAGTGACCACTGGAGAGCACGAAGGAGCCGGTCTCTGAAATCAAAGCCGGATGCTTTTGAAGCTGCGGTGGAACGCGCGGCCTTTGCCTTCGGTGCTGGTAGATCCAGCGTGGTGCGGGGAACGAACGCCATAACTTACAGGAACCCTTCAAGAGCGTCGTCGACACGTCCGAGATCGGTTGTGCCTGGGGGAGTGGCGGGTGCCGAGGTTGAGGTCTTCTTGGCCTTCCCGCGCTTCTTCCGTGGCGGGGGATCGGGTGTCTCCGTGTCGGCCGACAGCTCCGGCAACGGGCCGTCGAGCTCGAGCCCATCGAAGCCGGGGTCACTGACTTCAGAGACTGTGAGGTGGCCGGCGACCGCGGCCATTTCGACCTCGTCGGCGTTGGGGGCATGAGGGTTTCGTCGCCCGAACTTGCGAGGCTTGGCAGGAGGAGTCGCCTTGAAGTGGGGCAATTCGGTGCTGCGCCGAGTGATGGACTGAGCATCCTCGTCGCCGACAAGATCAGAGAAGATGTCGTGGACCTCATCGATGTCTCCCGAACCGAGCCCAGGCATAGATGAGGCCTTGTTCATCTCCCGGTTGCCTACATCAGTAACGACAGTCGAACGGTAGATGACGCCGGGGGAGTAGGCGGCGACGGGGATGCGCTTTCCGCACAGGATGAACTCGTTCTCAATGGCTGTCACTGAGTCGTAGACCGTCTTGTACAACCGCTGCTTCAATCCGGTGCGGGACCGCCACTCGACCATGACGATGATGGAGACGATGACGAAGGCAAATGCGCCAAACGCGTATACCCCGAGGAGGGGGGCAGTGATCGCCATGGCAATGATGCCGGGGAAGAAGCCAGCGACGGCCAGGTAGACGTAGCGGCGAGGTACTTCTGTTCCCCACATGACCGTTGTTCGCCCAGTCTGTGCTTCCTTGCCCGTGAGGTCGGTGAGAGTGAAGATGATCGGATACGTCTTCTTCTCATCTGTACTGGCCATCAGCAATCACCTCCATTTTCTCCTCGTCAGCCCTTGCCCACATGGGCAAGGGCTTGCCTGGTCCTGCCTGCGCGGTCAGAAGATCTTTTCGAACAGGCGGATACCGACATTGCCGACGAGGTCAGCCACACCCAGAGCAAGTGGAAGGATCACCGACGGTGCGGCCATGAGGGTGCCGACGACGAGTGCGCCGATGAGGAACTTCGTCCGGCCCTGATGAGCGTTTCCACCGCCACCACCGCCACCATCACCGCGGCGCTTGGCCCAGATGAAGCCGACAATGGCTGCGATGACGATGATGGTGCCGAAGATGCCAAGCAGCTTGGTGACATCAGAGTCTCCGGAGATGGCTGACCAGATGGTGTCCCAGTTGCCTCGGAGGTTGAGTTCTGCTGCCATGATGACGGGTTCTGAGGGGGTCACTGTTCTTTCCTAACTTTCGCGTACGAGGACCAGGCTTTGATGCCTCTACTACTGTCTATGCGCCGATTTTCGTCGCAGTCTCGATACTGCCTAGAACCACGCGAACGAGGGCTGAGGATCTTGGGCCTGCGCATCGTGAGTTGACGCCTTCGGCTTGGCTTTCACACCTTCGTCTTTGTTGTTCGTGGCCGTGTCAGAGACAGCTGCGCTGCCTGTCCACAAATCCCAGGCGTACTCGCCGTCACCGGTTGAAAGAGCATCGACGATCGCATCCTTCTGGTCGACTGACAGGGTGTTGCGGCCTGACCAGGGAGTGAAGAGCGCCTGGGTGCCATCAGTGGAATAGCCGTTGTTGTGGTCCTGCATCGCCTCGTGGATTCCCTGGGACTCGAGAACTTTACGAGCAGCGTTGCGGCGGTGGGACTTCACCGAGTTGGGAACGACTGCCGGCGCCCCGTGGTGGGCAAGAATTGCAGTGGAAGCTTTACGGCGCAGACCGTAGGCGTTGTGCATCCCTCGTTCCTCAGCCTCGCTCAGCAATGCCTCAGATCCTGCGACCTCCGGTGCCTCACTGGTGAAGTAGGCCTCTTCGGCTGAGTCCACGTTCGCGGAATTGAGCTCGGCGACCAGGGTGATGTCATCTGTGGCTGAGACTGTCATCTTCGACCGCGCCAGGCGGTCCTTACTGGGGCGATCATGCTTGTCTTTCGAGGCCCGGACCTCTTCGGTAATGCGATCGACTTCTGACGGGCGAAGACTGCGGCCCAAGTTCTGAGACATTGCCGCTGACCTGGCGTCGATCTCCGAACGGGTCTTGATCGTGCGGTAGTCAGACCCGTTGCGGAAAGCCTCGGCAAAACAGTTCTTCACCAGCTTCGTCACATACGCCTTTGGATTCTTCGCACGCTTGCCATCAGCAATGGATTCCATGACCTTGACGTAGGAGTTCTGCATCATCTCCTCGCGCGTGTAGTCCGGGTTCGACGAAGAGGCGCCGTAGCGGTTCCAGAGGTAGTTGACCGGCTTCTCAACATGGGAGAGGTGATCGTTGGTCAGAGGCTGGCCAGCATCACCGTCGTCATCGGTGTCGACAATGAGATCGGAGACATCAGGACGTGACCGGGCCGATTGCGCGAACTGGCCGCCTTCGGGGATACCAGCCTGGACACGGTTGGTTGTGAAAGTGCTCATGCCCGGTATACGTGCGGCAAAATGACAATCCGTCACAGGACGCCGGTAGCTTCGCGTCAGAATTGGCCCTGATGCCGGGGTCAGGGCGGCTATACACGGTGGTGAGCCTGCTGTCGGAGATGTCCTTCATCCGAGGTCTTGACTCAAATCAAAGGCGCTGAAATGGTGTCTAAAACCGAACATAGGCTTATACATTCGAATTTCACGCGCCAGATTCCAGGCCAAGGGGGTTCGTCTAGTCACAAGCTCAAATTGAGAGGAACGTGATCGTCATGGCTGATGGGCGCGACGACGTACAAGAGATTCAAGCTTGGTTGAACAGCGTTTTTGGTTCGAACTCAGAGTGGGAGAGCCTCGACGAGGATGGAATCGCTGGGTGGGGGACTATCCGAGGCATCATTCGTGGCTTGCAACTGGAGCTCGGATTCTCCGGCACTGACGTTGATGGCGTCTTCGGCAATGACCTCAAGGCTGCCGTGCCCGACCTCACGCCACCGACCAGTGAAGACCAGACATTCATTTCCATCGCGCAGTCAGCACTGCGGGTGAAAGGCTACAACGCTCCGGCTGTTGGGACGGGAGAGTTCGGCCACTTCTCCGACCTCACTGTAGAGGCGCTGCGGACGATGTGCGATGACGCAAATTATCACGCAACTGAAAACGACTACGGCAACCCAGTGATCACCGACGAAATCTGGAAGGGGCTGTGCAGTCAGGACGCGTACGTCCTCGTCTCAGGTGGGGACACCGAAATTCGGACCATCCAGAGGCGCCTAAACGGACCCGGATATCAGCCGCAGCTCGGACTCGCGCCAGCCGACGGTATTGTCACGCCACAGATGACGCGAGCATTGATCAGCGCCGTACAGCTCATTTCAGGCATCAAGAATCCAGACGGGTATTGGGGCGACAACACTCAGGCTGAGATCCCGTCTGTCATGACAGAGCAGGACGATTCTTCAGGCGTTTGGGCTGATGTCTTGACTTATGGCCTTTACTTGAACGGATTCGATTTCGTGAATGTGCAGTCTCCAAACTGGATCGATTTGGAGAGGACCCTGTATCAGTTCGCGAGCTTTATGCGCCTCAACGTTATTGGGGAAGGAGTGGCGACGGAAGACATGATCACGGCTCTTTTCATTAGCCACGGAAATCAGTCGCGCGGCTTCGACGACATCATCGCCGAGCCTGGAGAGCACGTGATGGGAATCGATCTTGCGACTCGGTTGGAAGACAAGACCGACACGTTCTCGAATGACGATGCGGCGCTGAGTTCGATGCACATCTCGTTCGTTGGCCGGTATATGCAAAACGCTCCGGACCCGGTGCTCGATAAGGAGATGACTCTCGAGGAGATCGACCAGCTTCTTGAGATGACCGTTGAGGACCCCGACACCGGCATGATCATCGGCTTCGGTATCGCTCCAATATGGCAAACCTCAGCCAATGGCCCCGACTATTTCATTCCGGGGAGAGGGACCACAGACGCACAACTGGCTCACACTAGGGCTGACGCACTCGGGATGCCGGGCGACGTGACCATCTTCTATGCAGTTGATTTCGACGCTTTCGGATCCACGATTGCGGATCTCATCGTGCCGTACTTCGAGGAGCTCAATGCTGAATCAACAGCTCTGGGCAGTAACCCGGTAGGTGTTTATGGTCCCAGAGCTGTGTGCAACGAACTTCACGACAAAGGCTTGGCCTCGGCGAGCTTCGTCGGCAACCTGTCGTACGGATGGACTGGAAATCTCGGACAGCCAATGCCAGATAACTGGGCAATCGACCAGTTCAATGAGATCGACGTCATGCTGGTCGACGACGATGACGGTACAAGCGAAACAGTCGGCGCCGACCAACTCATCCGCAATCCTGCCAACGGGAAACTGTGGACTCGTATGTCTAGGTAGTCGTGCCTAGCGGTTCTGATAGTAGAACTTGAGGTCATCGAAAGCGGGGGCTCTCTTTGGCGTGCCAGGGTCCCCGCTTTCGACTTTCTGCTGACGCTTTACGTACCGGTCGGGCATCCCTTCGATACGGGCTTGTCGGATGGTGAGGCTCACTTTTCCGAATTCAGGTTCGCGATAGAACTCTTCGTCGGACGTAATCTCCCACACTGACGCCTCCTGATTGTTGCCGGCGTCGCGATTGCCGATGAATCGCACAGTGGTGTCGAGTGCGTCCTCACAAACAGTGTGTGCTCCATCTCGGTGGATGGGTTGGAATGCAAACCTTGTCAGGTCGTCGGCTTTCAATGGGAGGCTTGAACTCTTCAGCGCGACAAGGATCAGGCGGTTCGGGTCGAATTCGTGCGAGTAGTTGTCCCATCCGTCCGAGCGAGTGTCGTCATACGACACCTCATCCATATTTGGAGACCCGGCGAATACAGGGGAGATGTTGACATTGACGCTGCTGCTGTCAGTCCAGACGGGCTCTCTCAGGCCGTCGCCTGACTGAGAGCACGCATTCTTAGGAGTCCGTGACGCTGGCGTGTCTTTGGAGGACTTCGAGTAGGTCCGCTCCTCACTCGATTCTTCTCCTTTGACGGGAGGCCCGTTGGGTTCCGGGGTGCACCCAGCCAAGAGGGTTGATACACATGCGAGTGCGGTGAAACTTAGTGCCATTGCTCTGTACTGCATAATGAGTCCACTGTACTCATTTTGTCGTGGGCGAGGGCCTGGTGGGCGACCGGTGCCGGTTCGGCAGTGCGATGACGCGTTGTGAGCCAAGAACGTCAGTGATCATGGCCTTGATCAAAGAAGCCCTTCTGGGCCTCTTCGCTCGTGCCCTCACCGTCGACCAGCCATTTGTCACCAGACTTGACCACGGTGACGACTGAGAAGTCGCCTGTGAGGAAGCGGCCGCCATCGGACTCGTTGACCAGCTGATATTGGACATAGACCCGGTAGGTCTTCGCATCGTCCTTCTGGACGTAAGTGTTATCGAACTCCGGGAACTCGCTCATATGGCGACGTTCCATTTCGCTGACCATCGTCCCACCATCATCGGGATCGACACCTTTGGTGCGGGAGTCATAGAACTTCGAAGTCGAGAACTCTTTGATGGCATCCACCCACGGATTCGGAGAATCGTCTTCGTATGACAGGCTCACGTAGGCGCGAGTGAAGTCTTTGGCGACCTCTTGAACCGCGTCTTCTTCAGCACTGGCCGGATCCTGAGTCTCCTCGGGTGCCGGTGTCGCCTCCTCTTCGACGTCGCCTTCAGAGATTGGAGTGGGAGCCGGGCCGGCATCGTCTTCGTCGGCCTCGGGGCCTGAGAAAACGAGGAAGGCAGCAACGATGATTGCGATGATAGCCGCTGGAATGCCGATGACGATGAGGCTTGTCTTGAGGTTCATAGCTGTCCTTGTCCATCGGTGTTGTCATAAGCGTCAAAGTGGTCGACTTTCCACGGCTGCTTGTCCTTGCCGCGGCTGATGGCCAGGTCGAGCATGAACGTAACCTCGGTCGTCTCTGAGCCCTCGATTTCAAGGGTGAGATCGAAGGTCGGCATCTTGAGGTTCTTCGCCGCGCCTTCACCGAGCTCCCCACCATCACCGACGGCGGTTGCTTCGATGCCGGTCACTTGCCCCTCATGACCGATGACTTCGTCCCAGTCAAAGCTCTCAGGCACTGTGGGAACGACGGCGCCCATGGATGAGAACTGGCCCTTGAGGTCACCAGTCATGAGCTGCGTGCAATTGCCCACAGCATCGGAGACCGAATGCTGCTTCGCCCCATTGAAGGTGTAGAGGCAGCCGATCGCCTGCTCGGCGGCCTTGGTCTCATCTGTGCTGAGCTTCTTGACCACGGCGGGCGTAATCGAAACCGGTGTCTCCTCTTCTGTCTCACCAGTGGGTTCTTCGTTTCCAGGTTGGGCCTGCGTGGCCTGTTCCGGTGCGCCGGGGTCTCGTGAGAGTGTGTCGTCATCGCCGGACTGGCATCCGGCCAGTGCCAACGTCAGTCCCATGAGACTCGCAGCGGCTGTCAGAGGTAGGCGCTTAGTGCTTGAGTGAGAAGTGAACATGGTCCTTATGATTCTGTGTTGGCGATCCGCGGTCTTCCATCTGTTTCCAGTCATCAGGGGCCTTGCCCGGATACCAGATCTTCTGATCCCAGATGACGTACTTCATGTTCAGCTCCTTGGCGTTTTGTTGCAGATACTTCGCCACTCGGTCGCCGAGCTCGGCGTCATTCTTGCCGGAGTCGTTGATCATGATGTCAAGGGCGTTGCCGGTGTAGTGGTCGGATTTGTTGCCGATCCACGATGATTTGCGCACACCGCCGAAGGACTTCAGTTCCTTTTCGTCGAACTCACCACAGATGGCTCGTGCGAGACGGATAATGCCGGGCTGGGCGCCTTCGATCTGTTTCTCAATTCGTGGGCACTCCTCATTGCTGAGATCCCCGCTCGTGGCCTTATCGCCAGGCTCTTTGCCCGCTGTCTCGCAGGCGGCGTTGTCAGCGCCTCCATTGTCGGGCTTGGGCTTGTTCCCGCCGACCTTGGCACCGTTGGAGTTGAGGAACTCGTCAGCATCGGCAGTGTTGTGCTCTCGACCTGGGCCTGTGAACTCACTGGTGCGCAACTCCAAATGCAGGTGCGGGCCAGTGCCGATGCCGGTGTTGCCGGAGACTCCGATGATGTCGCCAGCCTGAACCTTGTCACCGACTTTGACGTTCTGCTTGTCCTGGTGGGCATAGGCGTAGCCAAGGGTTTCGCCCTTCCACGTTCCCTTCACGATCGTGTAGTTGCCGTAGCCGTTCATCCACCCGGAGAAGGTCACTGTGCCATCGAACATGGCCGGCAGGTCGGTGCCGATGGGCATTCCGTAGTCGGTGCCTGCGTGGAACTTGCCCCAGCGGGCCTTGCGGTCAGAGGTTTTGGGGTGCTTGCCCTGAGGCTTGACCAGCTTGCCCGAGGACTCGCCGCCGTCGCTGCCCGAGTCATCACCGGAATCTCCTGGCTCATCGGCGACAGTGTCAGCGTTGCCTCCGTCGGACTTCCCACCGGGCTCGCCACCGCCGTATTCCTTGAATTTCTTGCGGAACTCAGAGAGATAGCTCATCGTTACTGCGGGCAGATCGGGGTATTTCTGCAGATTGCCCTCACCGGAGTTGTGGGCAATCATCAACGCTTCGAGCTCTGTGAGGTCTTTCGTGTAAGCGGCGCCCGGATTGGCTTTGCGCATACCGCGGACTGTGGCCAATCGCTTGTCGAAATACTTCGCCCCGTATTCGGAGTGGATGAGGGGTTCTTTGACGTCCCAGGTGCCGTTGTTGTTCTTGTCGGTGGAGAATCCGCCCCCGTAGATTTCCGTCCAGATGGCCTCATTGATCTGGAAGAGACCCCATGTGCCGCCGTTGCTGTCGCTGGCGAAGATGTCGGGACGGAAGTCGGTTTCGCGGTCCATGATGTAGGCGAAGAATGCGGCAGGGATCTTCGCCTTCGAGGATGCGGCTGCCTTCTCGATCCACGGGATTGCCTTCTTCGGCACACCCTTGCCATCAAATGATCCACCGTCACCGGAGCCCGACCCGCCTCCTGGAGGCTCGCAGTCGACGCCGAACCACCAGTTCTGGGCATTCTTGACCAAGGTCTCGGCAGTGTCCTCGATGCCAGTCAGCGGCAGCTTCTTCACCGCGTTGGTGTAGACATCGACCATTGAAGCGTTCTCATCTCGGGCGGTGTCAGGAATGTAGCCTTTGCCCTTGCCATCGCGGTGTGCGCCGTGGGACAAGGTAGCGATGAGTCCCGGCTTCTTGGTGTTCTGCTTGATCTCTTTGGCTACGACCTCGGCCATGAACGTTTCGAAGGCAGCATCGTTGACGAGATCGCCTTTATCGGCGCCGAGGGATTCGACCTTCTCCAGATCAACGTCGTAACTCAGCGTTCCAGTGATCTCATCATCGCTCTTGGCTGCGACGGGGACTGCAAGGGGAGCCGATGTCGGTGATTGACTCAGAGTCGTTGCAGCAATATTTGTGGGATCAAAGCTTTGAGGCTCGACAGTCTTGGTGTCCTCATCGCCGGAATCGTCGCTGTCGTCAGAGCCGTCGTCATCGCCGCTGGGCACATCAGCAGTTTCTGGCTTGGCCCAGTACTTGTCGATGATCGACATGCCCAGCGAGAATTCAATATCCTGGCCCTTGCCGTCGAACATGTGCACGGCTTTGTTGCCCACACTTCTGGCGTGGTCGTGGATGGATTCCGTGACAGTAGTCGATGTCTCGTCGACCTTGTCCTTGATCTTGCCTTTGACCCATTTGCCGCCCTTGTAGGCGAAGACGCCTGTGTCTTTGACCTGCTCGACACCGGCTCCAGCAGCGTCACCAGAGATGGCCCGTTGGTAGTTCTCATATGTGCCGAAGGCGAATTCGCCCAGGGTTGAATCACCGATCGACTTCAGTGACGTTGTGAGCATGGTCAGAGCCATGAAACCGGCGATGAGTGCCAGAGCACCTGCACCGGCGAGGCCGAAGATCCCGACCTTGAGGGTGTTCTTAAACGTCCGGGTCTTGAAAACGCCTTTGAGCGCACCGACGCTGGCTTTGACGCCGATGGTCGTCAGCTCGCCCTTACCGGTCTTGGCGCCGTCGTAGGCTCCGCGCGCAGTTTCTTTGGCGACCGTGGAGATATCAGACTTAGCTGCCTTGCCTGCCGATGTCTTCGGGTTCCACTTCGTCATCCCGGTGGCTGAAGCCATGCGGCCAGCAGGTCCGCCCAAACCCTTTGCGGGGTCGTCTAGGGCCTGATCGATGGCGGTATCGGCAGTGCCGATGACATGAGCATCGACGGACTTCTCGCCTTTGCCAAGTGGATTGGTGGCACCTGAGCGATCCGGCGACTTGTCAGCGGGGGAGGAATCGGGTCCAGGCGAGCTCGTTGATGGCTTGGCATCGGGGGTCGAGGAGTTGGTCTTCTTCGGGCTCAGACCATCGGGCGTCGAGGGGGTCTTGCCCTCTCCCGATTTGGCGTCGGCGGAGGCGAGATCGCTGATGGCACCGGTGCCTGTGGCAAGTCCTTCACCAATGCTGTCGGTGACCTTGTCGATACCAGTGGCGTCTGGATCCTTCGTATTGAGTTTGCCGCCCGTGGCCTGAGCCTGATCGATGTTGTCTGCTAAGTCGTTGAGGCTTCGAGTCTTGTCCTCGCTGGACGGCAGAGGAGAGGATTCCGCGGCACCGGCAGCTTTTCGTAAGCCATCGGTTGTCTTCTGCGAATCGTAGGCAGGGCGGGCTGGGGTCGAGGGAGCAGAACCCTCTGGGCCGGTTGATTCCTGCCGATTCGCAGCCTCTTCGTCGAGAGCAGCCTGCTTGCGCTTGGCGCGTTCGGAGTCAGTGGGCGCAAACAGGCGACCGCTATCGCCCGAGCCGCTTGAAGTCGGCCCAAGCGCGGGTGTTGGCGGCCCATTCGTCGTCTTGTCGTCGTTGGTCAAAATTCCCCCTCAACCTTGTCTATGCGCCGAAAATCGTTGCAGTGCTCAAACCCCCTGATATCGCTGGCCCGGCCGGATCGGGATGCCGTCGGGGAAGTAGCGGCGTCGACGCATGGCAATAAGGAAAGTCGTGAGACGGGTGGGCACATGGTTGGACTTGGCGAGATTGCATTTGGCGCACGCGGCGACATAGTTGTCCATCGTCGTTGCCCCACCGCGTGACCAGGGGAAGAAGTGGTCACCGTGTTCGGCTCGGCGCCGGCACCGTTTAAGGCCGAAGAATTTCGGCATCTCGCACCGGTTCTCGGCCCGGACCATTCCCTCTCGGCGTTGGTCGGAAGTGAAGAGCCGGGTGGGGTCAGTCGTCGACGTTCGCCGTGCCATCGTTCGGGCAAAGATGATCACGGCGAGAACGGCCACCAGGAGGAGTGTTGCCATCGTGTGTGCTGACAACCAGGTCATCGCCGTTCCAATGACGTCGATGAGGCTACCGGCTCGGTCGATGAGAGCATCGATGTCGAGATCCATTACTCGTCCTCAGTGGGGTGGTCTGCCAGCCACTTCTTTACGTTGGGCAGTGACCTCAGTCGGGACAAGACGTTCTTTTGGTCGTCGGGAATGGGAACCCAGAAGTCGTCGTCGTCTTCGCGCTCATCGATGATGTCCAAGGGCGATGAGTCGATAATCTCGATGGCGAATCCTCCGATCGATGTTGCCTCGAGCGCGATGTCGGTGTGCATACCAGTTCCGAGGAGTCGGAGCCCTGTCGTGTGATCGGCCAGACGGAACCAGTGAACAATTCCGAGGCACCTTGTCGCCATGCATTCACAGGGCAGATGGGCTGCCAGATATGGCGCTCCGGTTTCGGGGTCGTGGGCGACGATGGAAAGTCGTGGGCTTGCCCCAACGGTGTTGCTCTGTCCGATGTAGAGCATGATCTCGCCGTCTTCGGAGGTGATCTGTTCGAAGTCGTTCATTTTTCATTCCTCTTCGCTGGTATCGGTTTTGGTCTCTGCCCAGGCCGGATCACTGGGATCGCCGAGGTCTTCGTAGGCGTGGATGATGTCGAGGAGGACGCGAAGGAACCCGACATACTCTGTCCGAATCTCGGTGAACAGGTCGGTCAGGTCTGGCATGATCTCGTTGATGAACCCGTCATGGGTGCCGGAGAAGTTCTCGACCTTCGCCCGATGCTCGCTCAGCACGTCGACCATCGTGGTGTAGCCCTCTGGCAGGTTGAAGTCGGAGGCATCGACACTGCGATACATCACCTCGGCCATCTTCAGCAGTGACGTCACCTCAGTACGCAACGGGGTGAGCGAGTCCCCGTTGTGGGCCGGGTCTTTGTAGCGGACGGGGTCTGAGAACACATCGAGGATGGTCAGTGAGTCCTCGGCCACCCTGTAGTAGGAAGCACCCAACAGAGGTTCGCGGATCTCGGTCGTCGTTAGCAGCGCCCAGTCCTGGGCTTCGGGGTAGGCGAAGTACGGGCTGAGGTCGATGGAGTCGAGCACTGGATCTGCCTCACCTGCCAGCCAGGCAGCAACTCGCGAGTGCGTGCGTTCATCGGTTGAATCGAGTCCGTAGAGTCCGAGCACATCGAGCCAGCCACCGGTTGCTGTGTCATATATGCCCGCTGCCGAGAGTTCGAGGAAGATGCGCACCATCGCCGATTCGCTGTCTTCGATGGCATCGACGTAACCGTTGTCATTTTCTGAGAACCGGGGTTTGGTGAGTTCCGTCGGCAACCACATGATCGGATGCCACATGAACGAGGCGTTGATGTGTCTGAACCGTTTGCGGATGTCATAGTCATCGCCGGGGTGAATGAGGTGGGGATGGAAGAAGGGCAGAGGCAGCTTCGACATCGGCGAAGTCATCAGCTCTTCGTGATCGATGCCCGAGGCCTCGTGGAAGGCCATGTAGAGCTTCGATGTCGTCACCGGGTCACGGGGGAGGAGTGCCCAATCGTCGGCACGCAGAAGGAATTGCCTGCGTGGGGCATCGGCCGACAGGTCTTGGCGGGTGGCGCTATACAAATTCAAGGGTGTCTCCTTTTGCGTGTGTGGGCATCGGCAGGGTGTGGGACTCAGTCAGGGCCCGATACGAGGCCTCGAAGGCTTCGAATGTGCCCACGATCGTCACCGGGTCGCTGGTCAGCGTTGCCCACCGGTTTCGGCGGGGGTGGGTTCGGTAACCGTGTGGTCCGACGTCGTCGGCAATCCAGGCCTTGAGTTTCGAGATGGTTCCGAAGTCGGCGACAGGATCGACACCAGGTATGACCAAGGCCATGTCAGGGGTGTAGGAAGCAAGGACTCGCACACTGTCTTTGCGAGCTCCTTCGATGATCGACATCCCGACGCCGTAGTCCTTGAAACCATTGGCAGCCTGCGCGGCGGCTCCATAGGCGGCCTGCCTCACGGCACCACCGAGGTTGGAGGCCTTGAAGTACTTGACTTGGACGGCGAATCCGTCGAGGACGAAGAGGTCACCGCGATCATGGGGTTGGCCAGCATTCTTCCCGCGTTGCGCACCGGGAACGAGGTGATCGGCAAGCCGGGCCTCGAAGAGAGCGAGGACTTCACGCTCGCCGCGGTCGCCCTTGTTCTTGGAGGAGTTCATGACGATACGTGTTCCTTTCGGACTGGTTGATTGGGGTCAAGGCCGTCTGTGGCTACGTGGTCGCACCAGGCGGGAAGGCTGCGTTCTTCGACGTCGAGTCCTGCCCGAATGGCGGCCTTGATACCCAGGCTCATGCCGGGTGTGATCCCGCGATCGACGTAGACGGCAACACCTTGAGCTCCGGCCATCCATTCGAGATTCGCCTCGATGCCCACTCCGCGCTCGTATTCCTTGGAATCGTCGAGGACACCTGGCTGGGTATAGAGCATGTGGGAGGCGAACGGCGCCTCTCCGCGCATGAGCGAGTCGCGCATCGCCGCCCTGGCGTAGGCCAAGTTCGTCGGGGTATCACCAGCGAACGGAGATTCGAGGACCATCCGCCTCACCGCCTGGCCCCGGCGACGTCAGCGGATGGTTCATCAGAGTTCGAGGCCCGTAGTACCGCAAGGGCGTTGTCTTGGTGCCCGGCATCGATGCTCTCCGATAGTGAGTCCAGTAGGTTCATCGACGACTTGTGCGAATCTGCCAGGGCTTTGATGACGGGGAAGACTGGCCCGTTCGTTGCACGCCAGTTGGTTACGGCATCGTTGGCAGCGTAGGAGGTGGTCATGAGGTTGAGCAGATCGCCGGCATCGACGGTGATCTTCGTGGAGGTATTGGTGGGGTTCGTTGTCATACTCCATACAGAGGACGCCTATGCCCGTGGCTACTCAAAACGACAACTAATGCAAGCAGAATCGGATATCAGCTTGAATGTTCGAATGTATGGAGGGAATAAAAATCCGGCCTCCTGGAAGAAGGCCGGATTGGTGTGAGTGAGGTCAGGATCGGCGGGCGGTGATGAGCTCTCGGCGCAGTCTCTCGCGCGGACCAGTCATGACTCTCACGCTTGACCGGGCGCTACAGTGTTCAACGGCTGCCGATGTCTCGGGGGAGTACTCTCGACCCAGTGACGGCGATGGTGTCGGGGCGAACGGGGCGGGCATGTTCCTGATCGTCACGACCTCGGATTGGCCTGAGCGGGTGAGGATCTGTGAGACCGAATATGACGGACCGATCGGCAGGCGTCCAGCAGCAAGTCCGGCGTCGAGAAAATCACGCGTCGGTCCATCATCAGGGCCGAAGTCTTCTTCGCCGTCCAGGCTGAAACCACTGACGTTGGGGCGTGTTTTGGCAGTCTCGGCGTACTGACCACCATCGGGGACTCCTGAGCCAATTCGATTCTGCACATTTCCATTGTGCCTTATCTGCCTGCCTTGGTCGGGCGATTCGCCGCTTGACGCTCCTTTTCGCGTTGCCGGAATCGGGCATCGTCCTCGTCTTCGATCCGTGAGAAGGCGTAGAAATTCGTCTCGAAGTAGTCGGTCATGGAGTCTGACTCGTCCATTCGATACGAGTTGGAGATCCGGTCGATGCGGTCCTTCAGTTCGGCTGCTTCCGGGCGGTGGCGCCTGCCAAGATAGGCCGGTTCCATGTCGTCGGCGGGTGCATAGATCTGGTCGTTGGTGAGACCTTGGACCTCAATGCTCATGGCCGATGCGCTGGACTTACGCACACTGTAGGTGAGGTCGTTGGGCAGGTATCCAGTCGTCTTGGCGTCTTTGATGTCGGCCCGGATAGCCTTGGCCGCCTCAGTCGTCGACATGCCCTGCTCGTATCGGCTCCCATACATCGCGGGAGACTGATACCCGTACCGGTTGTCGGAGACCCTGACTCCACCCGGATTGAAAGGTCGCCGAGAGACATTGAGAATGCCCATTGCAGTGTCATTGTCTTCAACGGCCTGAGCAATGATCTCCTCGTCCTCGCCTGGCTCGCCATTGTCGCCGGCCTCCAGGTAGCGATTCAGGACCTCCTGGCGATCCTGGTCAGTAAGGCTCGGGAGCCGGGACTTCAGATGCTGAGCCGCTGACTGCCTGTCTTCACCGCTGTCAGAGGCCCACCGGGCGTCGAAGAAGGCGTTGCGGGTGCGCGGATGGACGAATCCGGGCAAGTCGATGGCACTGGGATTGTCGGGGTGTTTGCCGGGCAAGACGGTGCCAGCCATTGACTCCGAGTCGCTGGCGATATGGCGGGCTGGTGGCTCGGGCTCCTCGAAGTCATCGATCGTGAGCTCGGGTGGGTCGTCGGTAAAGGAATCATAGAATCCGCCGAGGCCATCAATGCTGGGTCGAGCCTTCGTTGACTCGGCGAACTGGCCGCCTTCGGGGATACCGGACTGGACGCGGTTGAGATTGCTCATACCCTCACTACGTGCGGCAACGTGAAGATACACCACCGCCCACCTCGTGCGGCGTGCCGGGCACACAAGGTGGGGGGTGATGGGAGAGGCGGACGGCCAAGGGTAGGAGAACACTGGATTGGCCGCCCGTACCAGCTATAGAGAACGCTGCCAGTCGTGGTTGCGCATAAATTGGAAGAAGGACAGCCCGCGCTCCTTGCTTTCGAAACGCGAACCATCCTTCACCGACTACTGATATGGGCCTGTGGCATGGCTCACGCTCGGGTGGTTTGCGGGCCAGACGGAGAGGAAGGGCGACCCGTGCATGGGAGTACACGCGCCGCCCTTCAAATCTCATTGTCGTGGGGTTCTCTGGTGGCTCGTTAGTCCTTCTTACTCCGACGAAGCGTCAACAAAATAGTCATCGTGCCACCAACGACGAGAACTAGTCCGGCGATGAGCCCGGTGAGACTGGCACCAGTGAAAGGCAGCGTGGAAGTCGCTGACTTGTCTGTCTCATCGTCGCCCCTTGTATCGGCCGAAGTGCTATCAACTGATGTGTTTGAACCATCACTGGATGAGCTCGAGGTGCTGGCACCGTCTGACGTCGCCGAGGCAATTGCGCCCGCTGAGCCAGAATCTTCGTCTGTGGTCTCATCCGGTCTGGGATCACTGTCGCCTTCGTCGCTGTCATCCTCGCCGGGGGCTGGAGGCTCGCCTCCATCTGATGATGAGTCTGCATCGGCCCCCGTCTCATCAGTCCCGTCCTTTCCTGATGCATCGTCATTGGCGCCAGAGGCATCATCTGAAGCGTCGGTGGTTGCTGCTGAATCCTTCTCCGCACCTTGATCGCCGTCGTCACCCCCAGCGTCGGCTGAGTCGTCTTGATCGGCGTTGCTGCTGGGGTCTTCGACCTCGGTGACAGTGAATGTGCCGGTGGCTGAGCCGTCGCCGCACGTAGCTCGAACACTGTATTTGCCGACGTAGAGGTTGGGGTCCTCGGATTCGAGTGCGAAGATGCTGACCGCACCGGTGCCCTGGTCGTCGATCGCGACATCGGTTTCAAAGGCTTTGACGTCGAGATCGTCGGCTGGACTGACGATAATGTGGGCCCCTTTCTCCGGTGCGCAACCGGAGATTGTCATGACCGGCGCCAAGTCCTCGTCAGTGAAGTCCGTTGCCGAGACTGTGGCTGGCTCGATATCGAGACCAACGGCGATGTCGGCCTCAGTGACAGTGAACGTTCCTGTTTGGGAAGTATCCCCACACGCTGCTGTGACGGTGTAGTCGCCGACGAACGCAGAAAGTTCGTTCTCACCCTGACTGGCGGAGATTTTCAGTGCGGCGTTGCCGATGTCGTTGGTTGGCACTGTCTCCTCCAGCAGCGGGACCTTCGGATCTTCAGCGCGGGCGATTGTGAAAGTGACATCGGCTTTTGGTTCGCAGCCTGTCAGCTTCATGGACACTCCCTCGGCGGAGTTGGTGAAGTCTTCGGGGCTCAGTGATTGAGGGCTGATCTCAAGAGCCTGGTCGGCTTGTGCTTGCGCCAACTGTGCAGGTGCAGCAGGCACGTGTGCCGTATCTGCTGCATGGGCAGGAACTTGGGTTAGGACTGACATACCAAGGATCGCGGCAGCCGAAATTGTGACCACAGATAGGCGGGTAGTCTGGGCGCGGGGTTGGACGACATGGGGCATGGGACTCCTCGTATACATGTGTTGGACCTTCACTTCTTGCTATGCGCTGACAGCGACTCCAGGCCAGAGGGACACTGATGTCGACTGTGCTGCCGGATTTCTCATCTCCCGACAGGCATGGGCCCAGGAACGGCTGGGCGGAGTCTTTACCCGTCGTGATTGCCTCGTGCCAAATCTTTGGTCTCACGACGATCAGCGATGACGCTCACAAGTGCGATGATCGCGGAGCCGATGAGCACGACAAGTCCGATGATCCACCCGAATTGGTAAAGCGGTTCCACGGTGTATGTCAGGTAGGCGGCGAAGAGGCCGACCGCAGGCGCGTAAAACGCGAAGATCACTTGCGGACCGCCACCAGAGTCAATGCGCGGCAGAAAGAAGATGAGGAAGACAACGACAGTAGCGGCGAGGCCGAGCGCCGGAAGAATTGCGTTCAAATCGGTGGCTTGCCTAACGGTTTCTTCCCACTGCTGTTGCCAGTAGCCATTCCCGGCCCGCCCTTGGGAGAGGACGATTGTTGGCGCGTACATGTGGAGCACCTCTTCATTTCGCGTGCGGTGAACTCTGGGACATGTTGGCATCGGCAATAGAGGCTGAATCCGGCTGGGCTGCCGGCAGCGGTGGGTACTCCCATGTGCCGGAGTGCATGGTCACAATCACGGTTTCGCCGCGACGCTGATGAGCCATCCGATGCCGGGTGATGCCGTTGGGCTCGTACACCCGGTCGCAGTTGTGACAGGTGGGCATAATCTTCTCCTTGAACTTGTGAGAGGGATAGTTCTTATCCCAATCAGAATTGGGAACCTGACCTGGTGCTATGCGTTGCCCTGCTCGCGCAGCGAGTCGAGAATCCCCTGGGGCAAATCGGTCAGCCGCTGGACGATCGGTGACGGTGCGCGGCGATTCGACTGGTGATCATCGCTACGTCGGCTCTCTCGCATCATCTTCTCCACGTGTGCAGCGCCATAGCCGTTGAACATGGTCCAACTTTCATCAAGCAAGACCACCAATGCCTTCGGGTTTCGGCGTTGATGCTTTCGCACCTGGGCGGTGAGTATCTTGTTCTGCCTGCGGATTGGTTTCGGCGTGCACGACATGAGATCTCTTTCTCCTTTCGGATGATGGGCTCGTGTTTCTCACTTTCACCAGGAGTGGGAACCTGTCGTGGTTCGTGTCTATTACTTGAACATGCGCATGGTTGCCCTCACGCTGCCGCGCAGAATGTCATAGGAGCCACGCAGCACCCAGTAGGAGACAACGCGACGTCCCAGCCTTCCACCACGACGCCGGCCCTTGCCCAGCTGTGACTGAGGGAGAGGCTGACCCTTCTCATCGAGGCCCCGCTTGGCCATCTTCTTCACATGCTTGCGGTAGGCCTTCTGGTCCTTGTTCCAGGCTTTGGCTTCGTAGACGTCTCTGCCGTCGTAAAAGGCTGAGCTATGGTTGCGGCGCTGTGCATCGATGACTCCGGCAACGTTGGGATCTCCTTCGCGTTCCAGAGTGCCGAACGTTCTCGCGGGTACATTCGGGTTCGCTGCCACAGCTGCTCGAATGGCCGGGTTGGAGTGGGCGGAGAGATAGTTCAGCGCCTCAGGTCTCGCAGAGGGGTTAGCCGCGATCTCGGCCTGAACAGTGTCGTCTCGAACAGAGGCCAACTGCGACAGCGTCTCTGGTGGAGTCCTGGAGTTGGCAGCCACCGCTGCTGCGACAGCAGCGTTGTCCTCGCGCCCGGTCAGGCAGGCTCGCAGCTCATCGTCACCGGCTCGAGTCTTCGCGTATTGGATGACGGCGTGGTCGCTCATGTTCGGGTTCTCCAGCGCTGAGACCCTCACGAACGGGTCCGGGTCATCGCGCATCGTCACCAGCGCCCGCTCATCCATCGACTCATTGGCAGCGACGGCGCCACGCACCAGAGGCGATGGATGAGAGGCTAGTTCGGTCAGCTCCTCAGGATCAGTCGAATCCAGGGCCTGTTCCTCAGTCTCCAAGAGCTCACGGCGCTGCTCATCGCTCATCTGGGCAATCGAGTCCTCCAACGAGTCCATCGAAGCATCAGCATTGACTGAGGGCACGTATTCCTGAGACCACGTTTGGGCCAGGTTCTCATCCAGTGGTGGTAAGTCCGGACGCGACTTCGCGGCCTCAGAGAATTGCCCACCCTCGGGGATGCCTGCCTGTACGCGATTGAGATTGCTCATACCCTCACTACGTGCGGCGATAGCGCAAGTTGGTCTCAGCCCTCATCTTGCGGCACTCCGAAGTGCTTGATCGAATGTTGGCGTGCTGAGCGTTGGACCCATGAACGGTCCAGGCTCACCTCGTGAGGCTTGAACGTCTGGGGTCCCGCAGGGGAGTCGATCGTATTGCCGACTGCCGTAATCGTTCCGCTGGAATCGATGTCGCTGATCTCGAAGGTCGCCCCATCTCCTCGCGCGATTTCGTCACCAGCCTCATAACCGTCCTTGTTCGGCGTCCTCGCAGGGCTGAGGATTGTCGAGTAGTCGGTTTCCATCTTCTCGCGAAGGATTGAAAGGCGCCCGGTAAGTGCCTGATATTCCGCACGCTGTGTCGCGGTGACTCCGGTAGACCTGATCGTGTCGAGGCGATCGCGAATCGATTGTCCTTGGCTGATGACCTCCTGATTTGTCAGGTCTGCGTCGTCCCCGGTGGTGTCTAAATCAACGAACTCTGTGGTCACCTGGCCGCCAGTTGAGGAGTGGACGAGATAGGTGTTTTCTCCGGCATCAGTTGATTGGTAGGCGAATGCGGACTCTGGGTCCTCCAGCCGGCTGCACAGGTCTGCTGAGACTTTCTCCGTTCGGTTGATGGCCGACTGGTCCGGCAGGTCGTCGAGCTCGCGTGTGCGAGTGACCAAGAACGTGTGCTGGTTGCCCTCGTCGGCCCGATGAAACGGGGACGGTCCTCTCACGTACTCTCCTACCGAAGTGTGGACCTCCTCAGCATCGAAACCGGCATGAGCAAACTCGGCGTTGAAGCGTTGCTTTTGTCCGACATCGATTCCCAAGTCTTCGCCACGGTCATTGAACGCGTGCACGACTGTGGCATTGGACAGTCCTATGTCGGGTTCATCGATGCTGATACGAACGGTCCTCACCCGTGAGTCGATGTTGGCCATTGCATCGGCGGCAGACTTCATGCGGATCCGACGTTGGCGGAACCCGTCTTCGTCAGAGAGGAACTGGGCTGCTGCATTCCGGTCGGCGCCAGAGAGACGGTCGAGTCCGATGTCCTCACGTACCGAGAACCCGTCCATGTCGTCATCGAAGTCCATCTCGTCATCGTCGGCGGCGGCCACAGCCAGGCTCGCAGAGAGCTCTGCCAAAGCCTGCGGACGTGACTTCGCAGCTTCTGAGAATTGCCCACCTTCGGGGATGCCTGCCTGTACGCGATTGAGGTTGCTCATACTCTCACTACGTGCGGCAATGGCAGAGAGCACCGACCGTCCGAGTTAGACGGTCGGTGCTCAATGTGAGCTCAGATCAGTCGGAGGAAGTACTCGAGTCAGACTCGATCAATTCGTTTGAGTGAGCGATGATGATGACGTTTTCGACCGATTTGCCCGCTGTGCGCTGCAAACAGGTGAGAATGACGAGCTTGCCCGGCTCGTCTGACCACACATCCTCCTCGTCGGAGATATCAGACTTCGTCACCGAATATGCCTTGTCGATGGTGAAACTGCGGTCTTGCGCAATGACTTCTTGGCCCGCACTCACCGCGGGGGTTCCGGCTGCCACGTTGATGAGCTTGTTGCCTGGCAATGTAGCGCCTTGGACCGAGTGCAAGGCGATGATCGTCGTGCCGTCCTCGGGGGTTTTCGGCGTGGCACGGCCATTGATGACAAATGCGGGGTAGAGCTCGGGCGGGTTGATGACTCCGCCGACTTCGTTCATCGTCTTCAGATCAGTCGACATGTCCACCGCGGGGACCCTGAGGTCGCCGCTGGCAGGTTGAGGATCCATCTGATCAATCTCGGTCTGCGACGGCGGATCATCGAGGACGATCTTAGGCTCCTTGGCTTCGGCTGCCGAATACTTCGAACCAGGATTGAGTCCGGAGAAAACCAGGTAGCCGCTTGCGGCCAACAGAGCCACGATGAGCGCAGTGATAACCCACGGCACCCATCGGCGCCGTCGCGTGGACCGAGATTGATCAGACATCAGATTGTGCTCCTTACTTCACGATTGCCATCTGGGCCGAGTCGGAGCCTTCCCAGTCCAACAGGGTCAACATCGCCGACTGGGACACTGAGACGCATCCGGCTGTTTTGCCGCTGCCGGTGTTGACGTGGAGGAAGATTCCCGAGCCCTTGCCGGGAGTGTTCTTCGGGTTGTAGTTCACGACCTGGCCATAGTTGTAGGCCGGTGTCTGGTACATCGACTCGCCCTTGTAACCGTCGGACTTCCGCTTGAGAGTGTTGTAGCCCTTCGTGGCATTGCCATCGACCCACACATGATCCTTGGTGACCTTGACATATTTGCTGCCACCGAACTGTTTCGGTTCAGCCTTGACTCCGAATCCGTAGCCCATGTCGAAGACGCCCGATGGTGTCTTGCCATCACCTTCACGCTTTTTGTTCTTGGCCGCGATCCCGTTGTAGCCAACGTGGCCTTTGGCTTTGTGAGCTTCGTAGTAGTTGCCCTCCCACTTCTCACAGGCTTGAACGGTGGCGTTAGCCCCGCCTGTGCCGTTGACGTAGATGACCTTCTTAGCCTTAGCTCCTGATGGCACCTTGCATTTGCTGCCCAGATCTTTCGGCTTATGTGGGGTTCGATCGGTGATGTCCTTGCCCGAGAGCGTAAAGCCCGTTTCGACCCTCTTCGGATGGTCAGCGGTGCTGCCGCCAAGCCCGACTGCCTGAGCCGGTCCAGCCCCCATGAGCATTGTCGACGCGACAGCGGCAGTCGCGGCAACTGTGGCCGTTCGAGTCATGGTTTTTGCAATGGATCGTGTGCTGATCACTTTATATACCTCCTGGTCAGGTCCGTGTTCGATGGACACCAAACACACGTGCGGCAATTCGAGAAGACGACAAGCCGCACAGACACCTCTGGGGTCCACCATGATCGATGAACCCCAGAGGTGAGTCGTGCGAGGTGACAACGCTGAAGCGAAAAATCACTCAGCTCTCGTTGTCAGCCTTATTGCGGTTGCGCCGAACCAGGGCCCAGGTGGAAGCACCAGCGGCTGCCAGAAGGCCAGCCAGGCCGCCACCGATGAGGCCGACGTTCATTCCTCCTTCTGCCTCAGCATGTGCACCGGTCTTGACCTCGTGGTCTTCGGGTGCCGGAGCATCGGGAGTCTCAGGCTTCGGAGCTTCCGGCTTCTGCGGAGTGGGGAGTTCGATCGAGACAACCTCACTAGGCACGCCGTAGTCATCGGCGAACTCAGTGTTGAACTCGTTCTCTTCGCCCGAGACGACAAACGCCAAAGCACCCTTCTCACCGGACTTGATCGCGTCTTTGTCTATTTCCAGAGGAGTCGTCTCGTAGGTGGCGGTGCCATCGTCGTCGCACTCAACCTTCTGTGTGACTTCATCGACCTTCTTCGCGTCAGCCGGAACTTCCTTCGACTGTTCGATGACGCCATCAGACTCGAAGTAGGTCTCCGTCTTGATCGTGATCTCAGAGCCAGGGGCGCAGTCTTCAATTGTGCCGGTGTCGTGGACCTTGGCTGGCAGGGAATCGACTGTGCTCTCAGAAGCCTGAGTCTTCACCGTCGGCTGGTATTTCGAGAAGCCGGTCTCCTCCGAGATACCGTACTTACCCTCCCAGCCTTCGTTGTTGTCGTTTGGCTTGATGCTCTCAGTCCACACGACATATCCGGCGTAATTATCGGGCAAGGTCACGGTTGCCGATTTGTGGTCACCATTTCCGACGTTCTTGGAGATGACAGTGCCAAGTTCCTTGGCATCGGCAGGCACCTCATCAGAAAGCTTGGGTTTGGTCTTCGAGGCCCAGAGCTTGTGCTCGACGTCGACCTTCTGTCCTTCAGCCAGGCCCGAGATTGTGAAGTTGTCATAGACATCGTCACCTCCGATGAAGGACTCATCAGAGATGTTCGTTGTCACCTTCGGGCTCGAGTTCGCGTCCAGAGTGTCTGCGGCCTCAGCGGCCGCTGTCTGCTTGGTCACGACCTGCTGCAACGAGTAGCGGTCGTAGTCCTTTGCGTCATAGTCCTTGGGCTTGTGGACGTTCACCGAGGAGCTGGGCAGAGAATCAAAGGATGCGTTGACTTTGACCGCCTTACCCTTGTCGAGATCCAGATCGATCGTCGTCGGTTTGGTCGCAGACTTCACAGTCGCCGACTCGGCCTTGCCACCATCGACCGAGATCTTTCCGGTGAAGCCTGGGACATTGACACCGTCGGAGTTCACGAGGGACACCTCAGCCTTTCCGGTGGCCCCGTCCTTGTCCTTCGTCACGTCAACCTTCACCGTGTACTGACCGTTGCCGGCGTACTTCTGCGCCTCGGAGCTCATCGTCTTTGAGTATTTGACTGCATCCGGAAGGACCGAATTCTCAAACGTCGACTTGCCTACTGCCTTGACGTTCTTCGACGTCATGTCCCAGCCAATTCCGCCCGCGACTTCCGAGACCTTGCGGGCCTTCAAAATATCGCGATGGTTGAGGTTCTTCGAGCCGTGTACGTGCTCGGAGATCGCCATGTCATAGGACATCTGCTCGGCTTTGTCACCGCGCTCCTTGTCCCACTTTGCCAGGATGTAGGCCAGCTCTGGGTCCTTCTCGGAGCTGACGTCCTTGGGGGAGTAGCCGTCGGCGTAAGGCCAATCGAGTCCGGCGTCCATGCACCAGGCGCGCAGACCTTCAAGAGTTCCGACTGAGGGGAGGTAGGCCCCGAACATTGTGGCGTTTTCCTTCTCGCCCTGCTGGTCGGTCTCTTCATTGGTCGTGACTCCGGTGAAGCTGGGGTCGCCCTTGAATTCTCCTTTGGCAGCCATGGCGGGCCCGGAGAAGGCTGTGCCAGCCAGCACGACCGAGGCGGCAGCGATGATGCCAGCCCGTCGTGCTGTGGTCTTGAGGGGTGTGCTCATTCAGTTTTAACCTTTCACTTAGCAGCCCAAGCTAGGGTTGCCGTTCTGTCATGACATAGCGGCGCTGAAGCCACTACTACTGTCTATGCGCCGATTTTCGTCGCAGTCGAAGGGTGAAAGGAATCTGTCTACTCCTCGGTAGTGTTTGAAGACAACCGGCTTTGTCAGTTCTCACAGGTCTCGATCGTCGACGTCATGGCCTGGCGATCTGCCGGTGTCACAGGTAGTTCGTACTTGTCGGCGACGAATGCGTACCTGGCAACGAATGTGCAGTCGTAGGCGGGGTTGCCTGAGTCGGTGGGCATCCAGTCTTCGGGCCCGAGGTCGGATTTCGCCTGGTTGGCCGGACCGTCGACGGCGATGAGGTTGTCGGGATCATTCGCGATTGCTTCGCGCTTGTCCTGGGACCAATCTTTGGCGCCCATGCGATAGGTGTACCCGAGTGCCACGATGTGTTCGATCTGAACCTCTGAGGAGGTCGACGGGCCGCGAGTGAAATCGATGGTCTCACCGGTGTAAGGGTCATCAAGTGTGCCGGTGGCTACTTGGCAATCATCGTCGTGGGAATAGGTGACGTCGTCGAAGTCTCGGTTGAGGATGTCGTTTCGCGTGTCGCCACAAAACGATGGATCTGACGAATCATCACCGGTCAGCCAGTTTCCGTACTGAGGGACACGATCGTAGCCGCCCATCGATGAGGCTTCCTTGGTCTCCAGCGATGCGATAAGGGCGGTGGCCTTCTGCCGGTCAACGGTGCCGATGGTGGCTGTACCGTCCGATCCGATGAGGTCATTGAGTTCGACAGAGACCGAAGGGCCGGCCGGTGCGGCTTCATCGGCGGCCTTCGTGGAGTCAGTGTCGACGACGTTCGTGTAGAGGAAGAATGCGGCGATGGCCGCGGCGACGAGGGTGAAGATTGCTTTTCTCATACTGGCCACTGACGTGGGGAGACTGAATGGGTCCCCACGTCAGTTGTCAGTGATGCCTGGAGAACCTATTGACGAACATGATTGTCTAGAGGAAAAACGAAAGGGGCATGTGATGGTCAGCGTCACCACCGAACTCAGTGACGATCAGGCATTGAGGCTGATCATGGGACGACTGAACTATTCGCCGGCAAAAGCCCAAGCCTGGTTGGCTAGCTTCAAACGCAGGCACGGATCAGTCCAACTCGGAGCCCTCATGCGGGCCATCACTAGCCAGCGCGATCAGAACGCACGGGAATTCAGTACACCGCCACCTGGGGGACCCTCACCGGATATCGGACCTAGCTTCGGCAGCTGAGACCTCTCACATTGCAAAACACTGAAGCGGAGGCTCACGAGGAGTCTGCGCTTCAGTGTTCATTGAGGTCGTCGAGCCTATGCCTGCTGTGCAGACCTGGCGTTGATCGCTGTGATGGCGCACAGAACCGGCTGGAGAGAATTGGGGTGGGCTACCGATTCTTGGATCCAGGCTTTTGAAGCAGCATCGAAGTCGCTCGGTGCAAGTCTCGCCAGAGACTCATCGAGACTCGCCTTCAGTCCTGGCTTGATCCAACCGAATGAGGCCAGTCGATCGACACCGGTCATGAAATCGTTGAGGTTGCTCATCGTTGGTCAGACCTTTCCTGCGGCAGGTTCTGTCGTGGACCGGGCTTTGAGAGTCTCGGCCATCGAGGTGAACTGGCGAATGTTGTACTCCACGTCATCGATTGCACGGTGGACGGTGCCCATCGCGACATCTGGTGGGTCGAGGAGAGTGCTGACCATTGTTGTCACCGAGGTGGCATCGAGATTGATGGCTGGGATGAGTTCGTAGGAGTCGAGGTTGGCTGCCAGGAAGTTCCTGTCCAGTGTCATCGAGGCTCCGCCGAAGTAGCCCGGCTTGGCAGGTAGAGACGTGATGAACTCGGCCATTGCTTTATCTGCCTCGACTGTCGTGGGTACTGGGCCAGCCAGGTAGTCGGTGGTCAATCCTGATGTGGAGTGCATATCGGCGATGAAGTCGGAGAAGCCGGCAACAATTATCTCGGGGTCGAGTCCTTGAGGTCGCAGGAGAGTCTGGAAGCGGCCGATCTCTTCCATGCCTGACCCGCGGGTGGCGATCATTCCGACTTCGAGCAATGTCTCATCCAGATGGCTCAGTCCCGTTGTCTCCACATCGGTAAACAAGACGATGGCGTTCTCGTCTGTATTGGCGGGGTGAGCCGGGCGCTGCCAAATGATGCGGCAGTCGGCCACCGCGCGACGAGTGAGTGAGATGGCCGACTTCGGATCCAGAAGCCTTGGGCTCTGAACCAGACGAACGCGAGAGCTGTTGAAGAAGATCGAGGAGAAGACTTCGATGGAGTCAACGTCGATGCTGCGGTAGTGCAGGCGTGAGAAAAGCTCCGGGAAGTTGGATTCAAGCTCCGACCTCAGCGATGAGACGTTCGCCGCGGCCAAGTACAGGGGCCCAACGTCGCCGAGGTCGTCGATGAAGGAGGCCAGTGCAGCATCTGTCTCTGCTGGTAATGGTGCTTGGTCGGAGAAGTAGGCGTCGAGGAATCCGCTGGGTCGAAGAGCTGCCGCTTCGTTGTCGTTGAGGTTGGCGATGATTTCGGAGACCGGCACATCCCGGCTGGGCTTGACGAAGACGGTCGTGGCGGCCACGGGAGTGAAATCCGATCCTCGTGTGACTTCGATCCTCACTGCGATCGGAGCCGGTGACGACGAGACGGTGGTCGTTGATATCCATGCGAAATGTGTCTGTGGGGTGATGGCGATTGTGCCCATGGCGAGTCCTCTTGGTAGGGCGTAGCTGTGTTGTCTCCGTTGACTGAGGTGGGGTGAGCTCGTGGTTCGAGCGACTGCATGTTCGAATAGCTCTCCGGCATCGGCGATCTCGGTGGGTAGGCCGTGTGTTCGATTAGTCGCTTGCAGGGGTCCGGACTGTTTCCGGGTATCTCCGAGCCTGGCAGGCGCCCGCCGAACGCGAAGAGCCGGCTCTGTGAGCCCCCAGAAGCCCTCAGGCGCGCATAGAACATCCCAGCCCGCACTGGTGCCGATTCGTCCACGGTGGGAGCTCCTGAGGGGCCCCAGGAGGCGATCGCAGGCCCGGAATGGCCCCTGGGGCTCTCACGCTCGATTTCACGACGGAAAGCCCGGTTGCTGGGCCCGACGTCAGGCGAGGCAGACCTCGAGCCTGTGCGGACAGTCTCGTCCGTGCCGAGAGACCTGGAGCAACTATTGGCGGCAGGTGAGGATCGTGGGCCTGTCGTCGTTTGTATGGTGGCTGCTTTTTTGGTGGTCGCGGCCGGGCTTGTCGGGGTCGGGTGCAACGGTGGCTAGCTACTGTTTCATCAGGGTGCCACCGGCGTTGTAGCAGCGTCTTTTACTCGTTTGTCCAGGTCAGACGGCCTGTGTTTGGTCCGATTCTGTTATTACTACGTTCCTCACGAACCCATGCACCCCCCTATAGAGAAAAAGAGAGACACCCTGGTGAAAATAAAAAGGCATACATGCGTGAACTAGGGGGCTGTAGTAATGTAGTAATTCTTCTTCTTTAGGAAAAGATATAGATATAAGCACTCTGTCTCACCTTGGGTTTTGTCTCGACAATCGAACGCTTGTCTGATTAAAAGTTTCCTACGGTTGTGGTGATTGCCTGTAGTGTTTGGCCAAATCGGGGTCGTATGAGCCGGTTTTTACTACCAAGTGGCGTGCGTCACATCGTGTCGTTTGATGCTGTTTGTTGCAGTTCAGTTCGGCATGGCCACTGGTAATCAGTTCTGAGATAGTTTGCCGATCTTTGATCTAGTACATGGAAGTACGTGATCGTTAACTGACGTTCATTACCGTTTGATCGCTAAAGCATTACAGCGGGCATCTAGACTGCGTCTGTGAACGTTTGATGTCTAGTCGTATACCGTTGTCACTGTTTGCGTGTGTTTTCTTAGTTGGTTCGCGTTTGCAAACGCAATCAAACTGCATCAAACGGCATAGTGGGACGTGCGTCGATGCTGCCTCTCGGTCCTAAGATGTGTTCGCATGATGGGTTTTTGCCTGTAATGCCTGGTGAGAGCACCCGCGTCATCGAGCGGTCGGGTTTTCGTGTTTCTGTGTGCCGGCTGTGGTTGAGCTGTGTGTGAGTGCTTGATGCGGTGGTTTCTGAGAGGTATACCCCCTGGGGGTGTTGGTGGTTGGTGCGAGTCGTTTTTGGCTCGAATGTGCTGTTTTTCGCTCGGATCGTCAGTTGCTGCATCAGTGGGGTCTGGAGGGTGGTTTTCGGAGCTGTTGTGCGTTCACATGGTGGGATTTTGCCTGTAATGCCTGGTGAGAGCACCCGCGTCATCGAGGGGTCGGGTTTTTCGTGTTCTGGAGATCGGGCCAATTCGGCCACTTTTGGCCCACTTGGTGTCGCGAGTGTTTTGAGGGCAGTTTCGGGTACGAAATGTAGCCCGGATATCGCGTATTTTTAGCCCCCAGTTTCGACGCTGAAGCGGAGGCGAGGAACCACGTCGACACCCCTTCTCTTGTGATGGTGACAACGACCCTTCACGAAAGGAATTGGGCATGTCCATCATTACTGCACTCCAGTCGGCAGAGCATGGCCACGCGACCTCCGGGGCCACCTACCGCGCAGACCTCGACAGCATCCTCCATCAGGTCGACGCATCACCGTTCCCCTTTGTCCCCCAGGTTCTCCTCGAAGATCCCGCGCACGGTGTGGACTATGCTGCCGGCAAGGCTGTCGCGTTCTATTACATTGACGACGTCTACCGACACCGCGTGTTCGAATATTCGGACGACCCGAACGTCCACATATGTGTCGAGCTCACACTGTCGGCTCTGACCGTGTCCGGGCAGTGGTTCATCGACGAGCTCATGATCACATTCTTCGGACGCACCCACCTCATCGACGACTGCGACGAAGAATCCACGACCTTCCTCATCGACCCACTGACAAACCACAAGCCAGCAGCATCGAAACTCGCCGACCAGCTAGCCCTGGCACGCACGCGCCGGGTGGCCTCGAAACGCAGAAGGCTTCTCTGACAGCTCGCCCGACCAGACTGCAACATAGATGACGGCCACCAGCGAATAGTTCGCTAGTGGCCGTCGGTTGGTGATGAGACGGTTGAGATGTCCGCTGTCGTGCAGTGGACCACTCAATTGGGCGGGTCTTGCGTCAATTCGCTGGAGATTCTTAACTTAGATTCTCACCACGTCGCACGGACTATACGGGAACTTGGCACGAACGCAATGAAAGCCTGCCAACGCGGATTGGTTCGCCGGGAGAATGAGCGCGATGACGAATGAGTGATGTCAGCTGATGTCCGGTGTGAGGATCTGCAAACAACTCAGTCTTCACGCGCAGAGCTTTTTGGATGCAGTCCCGGTGGAACTGAGGGGCATCATTGGATTACCTCTTAGGTAGCGCGAGTGCACAGAGTGCGAAGACTATTGCGAACCCGGCTTGGACAAGCATGCAGACTGCCAGAGCCGTCGCATAGATCTGCCCTGATGTTGCTGTGGTCGATCCGGTCAAGGCCGTAGCCAGGAATCCGCCGGCTACCGCAACTCCTAGGCCCATGGCAGCCTGTTGCACAGTTTGGAGGACGCCGGATGCTGCGCCTGCCGAAGTTGGTGGAACGTCGGCGATCATGGCGCCTACCAACGGCCCAAACATGAGGGCCTGACCGATACCCACACCGACCAGCAGTGCTGCCAGCGTCAACGGGTTCAGGTCATCGCTCTGGACGTACACAGACCATGCGGTGACTGCCAACATTGCAGCTTGCACGATCCCGCCGATCGTGAGTAGGCGACGGAAACCGAAACGAGGTGCTAGCTTCCCCGCCCAGATCGATGCAGCGAAGAAACACAGAGCAAATGGGAGCAGCACAAGGGCTGCGTTCATCGGCGACCAACCTAGCCCAGTTTGCGTGGTCAGGGCATAAAGGAAGGTGAATGCGCCGAAGGCCGACTGGAGAATCAACGCCATTACCAGGCCGAGCCGGTAAGACCCCAGCCGCAACAGCGGAGGCGGCACGAGAGGGACGAGGTCACTGCGGTGCAGTGAATGCTGACGCATCCAGAACGCCGCGAATAATACCGGGACCGCTCCCAAGAGCACCCAGGACCACGCCGGCCACCCGAGCGCACCGCCTTGAGATAAGGGGATCAGCAATGCCAGCAGCGCCGAGCCAAGTAGCACCGTCCCGATGAGATCGAGAGAACGGTGGCCTGGAGCGTTAGTCGCTGGCATCCAGCGAAGGGCAGCAAGAAACGCGATGACGCCCATGATGACGCTCATTGCGAAGACAGTTCGCCAAGGTGCACCCAACAGCGGCACGGACAACAATACGCCGCCGAGGACTTGGCCTACTGCGGTAGCGCCGCCCGCAGTCGCACCAAACAGCCCGACGGCCCGGGCTCGTTCCCGTCCCTGCGTGGAGGCTGTGATGGTGGCCAGCACTTGAGGCACCATGGCTGCTGCGCTCACGCCGGCAAGGGCGCGCGCAACAATAAGAATCGTGATTGTCGGAGCGAGCATCGAGGCGAGGGACGCCATGGTGAACCCAGCCATGCCGATCAGGAAGAGGCGTCTCCTGCCGAACAGGTCACCTAACCGGCCACCGACGACCATCGGGGCAGCGAAGCCAAGGGTGTAAACCGACACCACCAGTGATTGTTCAGCCGCGGTTGCCTGCAGCGAAGTGCCTATGTTCGGCACGGCGATTCCAGTGGCGGCGAAGCTCACGACCGACAGAAGTAGCGCTGACAGTGCTGTCATCAGGCCTGCCAGGCCCAGAGTCGGGGGGGACGCTTCGGAGCCGGTGGGCACGGTGGTCTCGTTGAGGTCTCGGTTTATGGGCGGGGGCGCATCATTGTGCGCGTTCGTTCTTGAAGTCATGATTCGACTTTGACAGCAGTTTCATCCCGGTACCAGAAGCCTGTTTATAGGGGTATTTGCAGAACCTGGATATGCTGATGCGGGTATTGCATGATGGAGACATGACCGGCCTACGACCTCGTGAGACCCAACAAGAACTCGGTGCATTCCTGCGCAGCCGACGTGAACGGCTCACCCCGGATCAAGTCGGTCTCCCCGCTACCGGTCGACGGCGCACTCCTGGCCTGCGACGTGAAGAAGTTGCTGTGCTCGCCGGGGTCGGCGTCACCTGGTACACCTGGCTCGAACAGGGACGCTCGATCAACGTCAGCACTCAGGTCCTAGCCTCAGTTGGCAGAGCACTTCGCCTCGACGATGCGGAGCTACGGCACATGGAGCGTCTCGCTGGAATCCGAGCTGAATCGAACGGGCCAGTCGGCTTGGACGCACCCATGTCGGCGGCCTACCAGCCAGTGCTCGACAAGCTCGATCCGTACCCCGCGTGTCTGCAGACCAATGCGTTCGACATCGTTGCCTACAACAGTGCTTACCGCTTCCTATTCACTGACATGAACCAGATACCGCCACCCGAGCGAAACTGTGCGCTGCAATTCTTCACCGATGAAGAATGGAGAAGCCGCTACATCGACGACGAGGTCGTTGCATCAAGGATGGTCGCCCAGTTGCGCTCAGCTGTCGGTAGTACAACCAATTCTGGCGCGGGGCAGACCATCAAAGAGCTGCAACTGCGCTCTGATGAGTTTGCCGAACTATGGAGCCGTCATGACGTTTTATTCCAGCATTTGGAAACGAAGCGCTTGGACAGCCCCGTCGTCGGTGAGCTCGATCTCAATTTCGTCACCACCAACGTCGCTGAGACTGGGTACAGGCTCACCGTGATGACACCAGCCGACGAGACCACTTCACAGAGGCTTACTCAGTTGTCCGAACTGACCGCCGATGCAGGAATATGATTCACGAACACGAAATTGCCCTAGTGCCTATGGCCCACCCGTGAACGGTCTAGGCACTCCGATGGACAAGTGGCACCGTACCAATCAAGTAGCACCCAAGCGCCACATCCGTTGAATATTGGCTGAGCACTTCGTTGATTCTGGCCTCTAATAGTTGGCAGCTGTCAACTGATCAATGGGGATTGCATGAGGTAGCCTCATTAACTCCCTGCGCCACAGCGGACAGCGACGCGATTGAACCGTTTTCGTCGCTCATAGCTTCTCCTCTCGCTGTCTGAGGCTGAATAGCCGAATGTACTTACCCCACAGTCTGGCGAAGAGCTCATTGGCTACGGCCACATCGGCCTCATAATCGGGAGCTTCGGGCCGGGCAGCGATCCAGGCAATCATGGCGTCCATATCGTCGATACCGTCTTCAGCGACGATCTCCAGCGCACTGATGCGCGCGTGCGACGGATGGTCCGTTGTCACGATGAAACCGGCCTCAGACTTGAGCTCAATCGCAATACCCGCGGCTGCCACGCGCAGTGATGTGTGATCGACTTTGGCGCGATCCAATGCCTCTTCTTCGGCGATGTCGAGCGAAACCAGACCACTACTATCAATGGACATCAGAATCCTCCTCGTCGGCCTCAAACGTCTCCGGCAAGGATCCAAGGACCGGGGCGACACTGAGGACGAAGACCGCCACCATAATGATGACGATGAGTGAAATGGAGATGCGAAGCATGAGCCTTTCTCTCCTGTAGGAGTCGGGCACGGTTTCGCCCGCTTACCTACATCAGTCGGAGGGTCTCGGCCCAGTCGATACCGCAGTATGCGTTCATCGGTGCCTGCTCTTTCCATCGACGATGGGTACTTCAGTTCGGGAACGGGGTACGTGCAAAGCAGCGTCCTAATGGAAGGGCTCGTCGGCTCAGCATGTGATTAGCAGTACCTTGCCGTAGTTGCCGCCGGGATCTGATCTTGCCTTAGAGCTCTGTGGTCCGCGGTATCGGGCGGGATCTGATCCGAAATATTGTTCCTGTTGGCCACCTTAGGGGCCAAATGCGGAGGGAGCCAAAGACACGTCCCTTACGAGGACTCTTGGTACGGGGAAGACCTTACTGGCTCCCTCCAGCACCCATTAGGTAACGGGGGCGACCGCCGAGCCGGACCATACGAGCGCGTATCCGGTGTCGAGGACCAGCCCGACGACCGCCGAGGGAAGCAGGGCGAGATCCCTCCACTACTAAGGGCGGGACTCGGTCTCTGCGCTAGGTTCCGATGGGCTCCGCACCGGGACCGGCCCGCAGCACGCTTCGCCCGAGGGCTTCAGCGACTTCAGACTAATCAATCGCAGAGAGTTGGTCCGATTCTCCGCCGTCGAGCGGAGCGGCTCGACGTCCCCGCAGCGGCCGGCTCGGTGCATGCAGTGTCCCGGCACATTTCATTCTCGTCCACCGCCACCGCCAGCGCGACGTGCACGATCGCGGTCAGAGCGCCAGCGATGTGGGGGTCGGCGATCTCATAGCGGGTCTACCTGCCGTCCGGCTCTGCGACGACGATTCCGCAACCGCGCAGGCAGGACAGATGGTTCGATATATTCGTGCGCGCCAGCTCAAGATCCCGGGCTATCCTCATCGGACAGCCCTGTCATCCGTCGCTGTGATTGTTCGAGTGATCTACGACAGCGGATGGCACTGGCAGGATCTGCGAACTGGATGCCGGAGAACGATCCGATACTACCCATCCCAGCGGCGAGAGCGGCGACAGACATCTGTGCACGTTCTCCCCGCTGACTGTCAGCAGATGTCGCTTTTCCGGGTTCGGCAGATAAGAGGAGGATGAGAACATGTCTCACACCGCGAAGCTTCACTCATCTCATGCTCAACCGACCGACGTCATCATCGTCGGAGCCGGCGTCATCGGCACCTCCATCGCGCTGTCTCTGTCCCGTGCCGGGTTCACAACACTGGTGCTCGATCGGAATCATGCTCCCGGACAGGGTTCGACGGCCGCCTCGAGTGCGGTCGTGAGGTTCAACTACTCGGTATTCGACAGTGTGGCCGCGGCGTGGGAGGCCAAACTGCGATGGAAGGACTGGACGGATCACCTGGGAGAGGTTGACCCCGATGGCATGGCTCGATTCCGGCGCACGGGAATGGTCGCTCTCGATGTCGACCTTGCTCCGAAGGCACGCATTGCCAAGCTATTCAACCGTACCGGGGTGCCCTATGAGGACTGGACCGCGGATATTCTGGCCGAACGGATTCCCGGGCTCGACAACGGACGCTACTGGCCTCCCAGAGCGCTGAGCGATGACACCTTCTGGGACGAGTCCGCCGACGTGCTGGGCGCCCTGTGGACCCCGGATGCCGGCTATGTCGATGACCCTTCATTGGCTGCCCGCAATCTTGCCCATGCCTCTGCCACACTGGGGGCCGACTTTCGTTTCGGATCCTCGGTCACCGGAGTCAACGTAGTCAGTGGTCGGATCTGCGGGGTCGAGGTCGACGGTCGGGAGACGCTGAGCGCACCCATCGTTGTTAACGCCGCCGGCCCTTGGTCAGCCGATCTGAACGCTCTGGCGCAGGCAACGAATGACTTCACGATCACCACCAGGCCCATGAGGCAGGAAGTCCATCACGTCACGGCAACCGATGGCTATGTCGTCGGCGGAGGGCCGATCATCGCCGATATGGACTTGGGTACGTACATCCGTCCCGCCACCGGAAACGCGCTCTACATCGGAGGCACTGAGCCCGAATGCGATGAGTTGCAGTGGTTGAGCGATCCTGAGTCCGCCAAGATGCGGCCGACTCAGCAGGTCTTCGACTCGCAGGTGGCGCGAGCGGCGAAGCGTCTGCCCGACCTGGCAGTACCGAATCGGCCCAGCGGGATCGTGGGGGTCTATGATGTCTCGAGTGACTGGACTCCGATCTATGACCGCACCGAGATCGATGGCTACTATGTTGCGATCGGCACCAGCGGCAATCAGTTCAAGACCGCGCCGGTCATCGGCGACCTGATGGCCGAGATCATCACCGCGGTGGAGAACGGACACGACCACGACGGCTCTCCCGTGCAGTATTCGGCTCCGCGTTCTGGTCTGAGCATTGACACTGGAACCTATTCGCGCAAACGTCCGATCAACCCGGATTCCTCAGGCACGGTCATGGGCTGAGTAGGAACGGTTTCGCAATGGGCATGTCTGCGCCGATCCGATGTTCAGGTGGTGATGTCAAGTAGCCTGGCGAGTTTGAGACCGAGGTGCAGGGACAGACGGTCTCCTCCGTCGGAGAGGCTCATCCGGGTGATCGCTTCGATGCGTTGGATGCGCTGGTAAAGGCTCGCTCGGTGCAGATTGAGTGCGGCCGCTGCGGCCTGAGCGCTCCCGGCCAGATCGAGGTAGGTCTCCAAAGTGAGGGCCAGCTGACCCTCACGATCCTCACGCAGCAGACGGCGCAAACCCTCGGGAACCGCTTCGAGCGGAAGCTCGTCATGGGAGAGATGAAGCAGGAGCCGATAGATACCCAGCTCCTCGTAACGGGCGATCGCTGCGAAACCCGGCACCGCCGAGGCGACCCGCAGCACGTCCTCGGCCCCGGAAACCGTGCGGTGGGCTTCTGCCAGTCCGTGCAGAACTGGACCGAGTCCCACCTGCACTTGTGCTGCCTGATTGTTCTTCTCTACCGTCCGAATGAGGAGTTCCGCATGGCCGCGCAGCATGTCGTGACTGGGCAGGTAGGCTCCCGCGATGAGAACGGTCCCGAATCCACCCGAGCGGCTCAGCGAGATGGCCGAGGCCGGAACGATGTTGCGCACCATTCTTTGCAGCGCCAGATCGAGGGTGACCGCCTGAGCGCCAGTCGTATCGGAGTGCGGTGAGGTGACGCGGATGGCGACGGCCACCGTGGGACAGCCGTCAGGGAGGACATCGAGACGGACTAGCTCCGCGGCTGCGGGTTCGCGCACCGTCGGCTGGTTTGAGATGAGATCGCGCAGAAGATCCCGATCACGCGAATTGCGCAGACTGCCCAGCAGTTGCTGCCGGTGCATGAGCTGACCCATGGCTGCGGCAGCTTCGGAAGCGAGGACCAGCTCGGCATCCGTGACACTGCTACCTTCGTCGATGAGCCAGAGATAGCCGAAGAGTCGACCCTCACAGCGGATTGGAACGCAAACCCGGGCCAGGAACTTGAGGTCCTTTCGCGGAGGAATGCGCACCGGGGACGTCGCCTCGGCGATATGGAGGTCTTTGAGGAGCGACACGACCTCTTCGGGGCCCCGGCGCTCGACGAGGGACCGGATGCGGGTCTGATCAATGTCCTCGTCGTGCGCGGTGTGGGCAAGCAGGCGGATATTGGGATCGTCGATGGCGACTGATCGGCCCAAGCGGGCGGACAGACCTTCGGCGACGGCCTTCAGCTCGTCTTCCATGCCTCCGATTCTGCCACCGGGGACGACCACAGCGCTGACTTTCTCTAATCGGCAATGTCGATCACGTGCCCGGTTGGTCGAGCGCAGGCCGCCCCGGTCGATCATGGCTGAACAGTCGTTGTCCCGAGCACGCTCGCTGTCCCGGGGGCGGCCACCTTACCGGAAGCAACGGGGCGGCCCGGCACGGTTGCCTCGACGCCGTTCTGCAGTGCAGACAGCCAGTCCTCGGTCTCGTCGGCTGTGACGGGCAGCTCGTGGGAGAGTACGTCGATGCCCTCGTCAGTGATGACGACATTATCCTCGATGCGCACGCCGATACCCCGCAGACTTTCTGGCACGTATTCGTCGTACGGTGAGAAGTAGAGGCCGGGTTCGACGGCGAGCACATGGCCTGCCTCGATCGTTCCCGCGAAATACTCGGCCGCGATCGGCATGGCGTCGTGGGTGTCGACGCCGAGCATATGGCTCGTCGTGTGGAGGGTCCATCGCCACCCCCGCTCTGCCGGGTCCAGATGCTCGAACTCAGGATGGGGAAGGACGCCGAGGTCGGCCAGTCCGTCGATGAGGATGCCCCTTGCTGCGAGGTGCGGAGCGCTGAAGGCGGCACCGGGCCGGGCAGCATCGTGCGCGGCGGCGCGGGCAGCGGCGACGATGTCAAGGACATCTCGCTGCGGTTCTGAATAGCGTCCGGACACTGGAAGGGTGCGCGCGATGTCCGCCGAATAGAGCTCGTGGCCTTCCACCCCGGCATCGATGAGCACGAGTTCACCAGGAGTGATGGCCCCTGTGTTCGCTTGCCAATGCGGGATGGTCGCACGGGGGCCTCCGCCCACGATCGGGGTGAAGGACCCACCACGACCGAGGGCACGGGCAGTGGATGTGAACACACCCTCGATGAATGCCTCTCCGTGCGCTGGCGCGTTCGGCAGGGCCCTGGCGATGGCCTCGAACCCGCGGACGGTATCCTCAACGACCTGCCGCAGTTGGGCGATCTCGTAGTCATCCTTGAACAGGCGTCGTCGGGCGATCTGTTTTTCTAGCTCACCACCATCGTCGGCCACGAGCTCGTCGACCAGGGGATCCAGGTTCCGAACGGTACGGGCAGAGATCCCGCGCAGACGTGCCGGCAGATCGGAGAGATCCCGGGTCTCGACGCCGAGGCGAGTCGAGGTGTCCGAAACAGTCTCGCGCATGCCCTCCCACATTGCTTCGTGAGGGTCGAGTATCGACAGGGGATGCTCCAACGGAGGGTGGACGGGGATGAAGAGCACTCCTTCGTCGTCGGGGCCGATGACGAGTACCGAGTGCGGTTCGGCTTCACCGACGAGCCACATGAAGTCCGAGGACGGGCGGAATGGATGCGGCAACTCCTTGGTCCGCAGCGGTGCGGATCCGGCCGGTATGACGAGAGTCTCACCTGAGAAGTCGGTTGAGATAGTCTGCCGGCGCACTCGTCTGGGTGCGGTACCTTCCCATTCCTGTGCTGGATCGGTAGCCTGACTCCAGCCGCGGGTCATGATCTTGAGAAGTTCGGGTGAAATGCTGCGGATGCCGGGCGAGTTCTCCAGATGCTCGGTAAGTTCGGCGATGCTCCAGTTCTTCACAGCCCATCAGCTCCGGAGATTGCAGGCTCGGCAACGATTTTGGAGTTGACCGAAACCTTGGCTTTCGTCGAGGTCGAGACAGGCGTGGCTTTCGGTCCCATATGGGCGTCGAACCATTCCAGAGTGCGAGTGGTCTGATCGATGAGCGCGGGCAATTTCCTGATCCCATGACCTTCGCCTGGGTAAACGAAGCAGAAGGATTCCACCCCGGCAGCCAGCAGGGCATTGTGGAATTCCGTGGCCTGCCCGGGAGGCGTGCAGACGTCGACGCTTCCTGCGGTCTGCAGAGTCGGGGTGACCACCCGGTTTGCGAACCACACCGGAGAGCGTTCGAAGGTCAGGCTGGCAGGGTCTTCCGGACCACCGGTGAGGATGAGCTCATCGAAGTACGGGATGTTCGAGGTGTAGTGCTGGGAATACCAGTCCGTGACGGGAGCCATCGGCACCGACGCCGCGAAGCGCTGGTCCTGGGTGATCAGCCAGGCGGACATGAAGCCTCCATATGAGGCTCCGGTGACGCCGATGCGGTTCGGGTCGGCGATGCCACGGTCGACGAGGGCATCGATGCCGCTGATGTAGTCATAGGTGTCTGCTCCGCCGGGATCGCCGAAGACGGCCCTGGCGAACTCCTGCCCGCGTCCGCTGCTGCCACGAGGGTTCGGATGGAGCACGGCATAGCCGCGATGGGCGAGCAGGCGCGGATAGTTGATGCCGAGCGTCCAGTGATTGCGCCAAGCCCAGACCGGCCCGCCGTGGACGTTGAGGACGAGAGGGAAGGGCCCCTCGCCCTCGGGAATGACGAGCAGACCTTGGATCTCGGTGCCATCCGGGGCATTCCAGGACACCGTCTCGACCGAACCGGATCGACGAGCCACCTCGTCAATTCCGGTGTGTCGGAAGGTGGCGATCCGTGACACTGACCCGTTTCGCAGCCAGGCCACCCCATGATGGTCAGTGTAGGAGTTGTGAACGATCGCTGCTGACTCGTCAGGCAGGAACGACCCCACCGGATACCGATCACCGCAGGTGGAGTCGCTGGCCCACAGTTCGCGAGCTTCGCCGCTAGTGACGTCGTAGACACCGGTTACGGTGTCGAGCCCACGGACGCCCATGAAGGCGAGCCGGTCGTCGTCGAGCCACTGGAGGTGGGTGACATCGGTGCCGAGGGGGTGAACCGTCGTGGCTCCGCTGCGGTCGAAGAGGTGGATCTCTCCGGCGACCAGCCAGCGATCGGAGCAGATCGCCTCCACAATTGCCTGCCGGGCTCCGTTCGGGCTGGCCGCGGGCCAGCCAATCTGAGTCTCGGGACTGAAAAGGAGGTCGGTGGTGGCCGAATCGCAGTCGACGCTGAGCAGTTCGGCGGTGTACCAGGCACCTTCGTCAGGGGACTCGCTGGCGACGATGAGCAGTGACCCTGGCCCGTTCCAGCAAGATTCCCAGACGTTGAGGCCCAGATCGAGCTGCTCGACAATTCCCGTGTTCAGGTCATAGATCCACACCGCGCGCCAGTCGTCGTGACGGATTCCGGACTCGATCTGCGGCATCCATGCGGGCCGGTCTTCACTCGACTTCGCCGAGGTGGTCGTTCCCGACCCCTGCCCGCCCGAGAGGTCGGCACCTCGACCTGCGACGCCGAGGAGAATCTGTGTTCCGTCGGGCGACCAGCACAGTGATTCGATGGTCCCATCGACCTCCGGCGCCGAAGCGACGTCCTCGGTGGTGACGGTGAGCAGGGAGAGCTGCTGCGCTCCTGCGGAGTCGGCGTCCGAGGTGAAGGCGATGGTGGTGCCGTCGGGGGAGAACGCGGGGTTGAGTTCACTCACTCCTTCGCCGGGTTCTGTGAGTGTGCGGTGACCGTCCTCCGTCGTTAGTGCGATGCGGTAGGTGGGTGAGGAATGCAGGTCCTTGCGGACTTCGCCGGCGAAGGCGATGGCGCTGCCGTCCGGAGCCGCTGATGGCGCCGTGGCGGAACTGATCTGTGAGTAGCCCGGGGAGTGCCAGTCCTCGTAGAAGCTGTTGACGCGCTCGAATTCCTCGGTGTCGCGGATGTCGATCCGATGCTGTCGGAACTGTTCGGCCATGGGGATCCCTCCATTGGAATGTTGGTACCGTCGGCGGTGGCGGGTGTGCCGACGGTCGATGGATTGTCTGAGCCGGAGTTCGTCCGACACCCTCGAATATTCCAGACGACCCCATTCATTGGAACCGACATGTGTCGCCCCGATGCCAGTCAAGAATCAACATCGGTCTGAGGCGTCGGCGCTTGACCCTGAGTAGCGTGATCTCACCACCACGTAGTCGCTGCCGGTGGGGAAACCAGCGTCTCCGCCGGTTCCGACCAGCTTATGCCGGCTAACAGGCCGAGCAGATTGGGAGAGAGCATCATGACGTTCGACGTTGAACGAGTCAAAGAAGTCGCCGTAGCACAGCTCGAGTTCGATCCGGGCGGCGGGGCGGCGCTGAGTGTCTTCGTCGATGGTCAGCCGGTGCTCGACGAGACCTGGGGTGTGGCGGACCGGGAACGTGGTACGGCCTATGTGGGCTCGACTCTGCAGATCATTCAGAGCATGGGCAAGGGTGTTGTAGGAGCGGTGGCGGCCATGCTCGTCAGTCGTGGACAATTGGACGTCGATGCCCCAGTGGCATCCTATTGGCCGGAATTCGCTCAGTCCGGCAAAGGTGAAATCATGGTGGCTCAGCTGCTCTCTCACCAGGCGGGCCTCGCCTATCTGGACGGAGGCATGCCCCTGGCCACGACGACGAATTCGGCCAACGACAGAGAGGAACTCGGCCACAGGTTGGCCGCACAGGCACCCGCGTGGAGAGCCGGTGCACATCTCGGATACAGCCCGCAGGTGTCGGGCAACTACGCGGACTTCGTCTTCGAGCACGCCAGCGGCCGCAGCTACTCCGAGCTGCTGACCGAGCTGACGGCGACGGTGGGGCTCGAAATGTATGTCGGGCTCCCGGAGGAACAGACTTCCCGAGCCGCGACAGTTGCGATCACCACCGATCTGGAATCGCCGGTGATTATGCCGGGCGAGAACCCCGACCTCCCGAACTACTCGGAGATCATACAGAAGTTGGTGCACAACATCCCCGAAACAGTGGAGGATCCCATCGGAGCCTGCAACGGCGCTGCGATTCGTCGGGCACACTTCCCAGCTGCCAACATGTTCTCCAATGCCAGGTCGGTCGCCGGCCTCTACGCAGCAATGGAGCGCGTCCTCGCCGGCGAGGATTCCTCACTGTGGTCTCGCAAGGGACTCCAGATCGCAACCACAGAGCGAGTACGCAGTGTTGACTCACTCTTGGCGGTCGAATCGCCCTTCGGAGTCGCCTTCCAGAAACCCGGCCCCACCTACCCCTTTGCGAAGGGGCGAAATGCTTTCGGCCATGGGGGAGCTGGAGGATCATTCTCAATGGCCGACCCGGACATGGGGCTGGCCTTGTGCTGGCTGCCGAGCGGCTATTGTGTCGACCATTTCGACAGAAGGGGCGTCGCCATCGTTGACGCAGTTTACGCGGCCCTGGACTGAGAGCAGCCAGTCACCGAGTTGATCCGGGCAGCGGAACAGATCCGAGAAGTCCCGTTAACAGTGCAATTTGACGACTCAACACTCAAAGGAGAGTGCGAAACATGAGACAGACCGCGCATACGACCCCGACCAAACGGTCGAGTTCGGCCAGTCGAGTGATCGTGGCGACCGCCACCGGAAACTTTGTTGAATGGTTCGACTTCGGCATATACGGGTTGACGGTCATCGTGCTCGCCGATGTCTTCTTCCCACCAGAAGCCGGAGCCTCGGCGGTATTGGCCGCGCTGGCGGTGTACGGGGTCGCCTTCGTGGCGCGACCGTTGAGCGCCTTCTTCTTCGGCTGGGTGGGAGATCGATTCGGACGGCGGAATGCGCTCAGCTTGTCCATCCTCATCATGGGTGTCGCCACCGCGTGCATCAGTCCCCAATGTTCTTTCGTCGCGTCGCTTGCCCTCGGCAGATAGGGCATCCGCGTAGCCTTGGCGCCCGTCGCGCCTTGTGCCCGTTTTCGCAGGTGAAGACAAACTGTTGGCGGCTATTAGCCGCGACAGTGGCTGGATCTCTCTCGTCAGCCCAGTAGGCAAGAATCTCCGGAACGTTGGCGACGGACTTGTCCGCGTAGGAATCAGTCTCCTTCCGGTACTCAGACATCCGCCGTTCGATGCAGGTTGGACAGTTCCAAAGACCGGCCGGTGACGATACGAACTTGTGGCCATAGTCAGCGCACCGCCAATGGATCTTTCGCGTCGCCTTCGATGGTGTCGTCAGCCAATCCTTCTCTGAATTGAGGTCACGATCCCACCACGATAGAAACTTCGAGCCCGAGTCTTTGAATAGGTTCGAGGCTCCTGGCTGTCTTGCGGGAGTCCGACGAGTGCCGCTCTTCCTGCAAGAGCACGCCATGTTACCGACTCCACGAGCTTCAATCTTCCCGCACCTTCGGCACTGCACTCGATGAGGATCTCCAGACATCGAGGGTGAGAAACACGCCCCCAAGTACTCGTAGCCCATCTCGGCCGCGTGTTGACGCACTGCGTTAACGTCCTCGATCTCAGTCGCACGACTAACGAGCGGATCACGGTTCCATTGCCACCAGAAGCACGCACGACACGGCTTCTCGGAGTCCGCCTTCTCGATAATGTAGTCCAGGCGGTAGTGAGCCACCGTGCCACAGACTAGGCATTCGGTGAGCCAGTAGGCTGTCGCTTTGCCGGGGAAGTCGTCGACTGCTTTCAGCCCCGCTCGATTGAGCAATGACCCAAGATGCTCAAGACACCACGTTGGTTTCGTCCGAGTCGAGAATGCACCCAGCTCCGAGCACCCTTCCCACTGACAGACCGCTTGGGCCACCGCCACCCACCTCCGCCTTCACTCACCGTTGACGAGACTTCTCGCCCTCACCACCTCTGATCATAGACAGCAGTAGTGGCAGAAGAGGTCTTGACTGTCTAACGCTTGACTGACCTCACGGTTATGACCACCCAAGCAACGACAGACATCACCCACACGACGATCAGCACCTGAGCGATGATGAACGCCATTCCGAACGCGGCAATCGCAACGTCGCCAAGCACCGGCACCCACCGAGCCAAGCCGAGAGTGGCAACCATGCCGACACTGAATCCCGACAGCAGACCCCACGCCAGCTTCAACACCGAACGGACGAGAATCTGCGACCTCGACGCTGACCGAGCCTCGCCATTTCGGACAACAGACACGTGACCTCCATAGCAACAGATAATCCATCACCCGGATCAGAGATGCGACCACCGCCATGGTTCATCCACGACAATGCCGCACGTAGAGAAGACATGCACCCAACAACGACCACCCGGCAGCTCGGAGCAGACCACGGTAGTGGCAAAGTCACCGACGCGACCGGACTGCCCAGGCCGGGAGCAAACGCTGCGGCGGTAGCCGCCGAGCGTGATAGCCGACTAGTAAAGAGGGCTCCGCCCTGGCGGGCGTCGCCTTCAGCGCAGCGTTTCTTTTCGCCGCGAAGCGGCCTCGTTTCGTCCCTTAGTCCCAATGCGTCACCGACAGTTCAACTATTCGTCCCCGACAATCGGCGCGTACGTCAGCCAACCGGCAACACTGAACCTCTATAGACCAAGCCAGCAGGCAGACCAACCCCGAACCCAGCCACGCAGTCAAAGCAACACCTCTGACGCAACTTCACACCGGTATCGGTACGCAACCCACTCGCCTATTTCACATATCACCTGCACTCAGCCACGCACTTACTTGGTCACACGCTTGCGTGTGCAGCCGGAGGCTGAAGATTGACTGACGTCCTGATTGGTTACTCCTATTTCTTTATCGACTTCATGTCACACCTGCCGCAGCAGGCCACGCTGCGCGTGAGTCCCGTTCCGGCCCAGTTCGATCACCATCTAGGTCCTTTACGCCTTCCCCGCCATACGGCCAGTTGGGCATAGCCGGAGGCTTATTTGGAGTAGGGAGTGACCGGGAGGGAAGCCGGTGGGCGCACTTAAACCCCAGGAGCGGGGATGTTCGAATGAGGTTAGAACGGAAAATGTTGGTTTATTAACTCGCTCTTTTCGGCTCCGAATTTTCACCACCGATCCCTCGGTTTATCCCGCCTGGCTGGCTTCCACTATCGCGGCTGTGGCCTTACACGGCAGATGGGTTCACCCTGATTCTGCTTTGTGAGGAGCCACCCCTGTGGGTGTGATCGACAGATTGGACGAAAGACAACGCTGACACTCCCACGACTGCGCCGGACTTCTGCGCATAGATATGGGTATGGACAGTTTCGACTCATCTCACATCAACGTGCGCACATTTGTGCCGACCACCCAGGCCCGGCTGGACCCGGCGACGTTCAACCAATCGGCCCAGGCGGCGATCCGGGTGGCAGCGGAAAAAGGCTCGGCCGCTCTCGTGGTCACAAAGCGGGAAGCCGGTGTCGCCTCCTACCTCGTCGTCGATGGTGACCTCAACGCTCATCAGGCAGCTGGACTGGTCGGCAGAGCCCTCGGCGCCAAGGTCGAGACCGTCGATGAGACGTGGGCCGAGAACTTCAAGAGCTCCTACATTTCAGTTCTCGAAGTCGACGAGGACACTACTATCGGTCGCTACGCCCAGGTGGGTGCCGATCACTTGGAGTTCGCACGTCAGGTTGCAGCATCCCTGTCCGTCGGCGACTGGGTGGCAGTGACTTTTCGTTCCCCGACAAAACGGGAGAACAAGCGGTGGACGAAGTGGCTGGACTTCAACGCCGGGCACGGTTCAGGTTCCCACCACTCACGGGATACCAATGCCGTGATCGTCTCACTTTTCGCCGGTTCACATGAGGGCCACGACCATTCCAACACCATCTTGACGAATGTCGCAGGCTCCATGGTCGGTCTCGACCTCGATACTCATCCTCGTGCGGTGAAATCGTCGAGGCGGCTCCTGATTCCACAGGTGGCTGCGCTGTTGAGCCTGGGAGTCATTGGCTACCGCAATGCCATCAGTGAGAAAGTGGCCAGCCTTGACGGTGATTTCTGGGTGGGGTTGTCGGCATGGGTGAACCCGACGATGATCTTCATGGTCTTCGGGATCGTGCGCTCGTCAAGTTTTTGAGACAGTTCGTTGATGATTTCTCTTACGCCGCCAGG